>JAJDER010000001.1 GCA_029259725.1 Planctomycetota bacterium
GGTTCCGCGCTCTTTTTCGCTACGCGCATGTCTGAGCACGGACCCCGTGCGTCTTTTACCGACACCCAGGCCTCCACCCGATGCGGTCCATCTACGCCGGAGGCCCCGGCATCAGCCGAGGCCTCGCGAGCGCTTGTCAAAACGGAGTGGAAGGAACTGCTGCCCTGAAGCCGGAGCTCGAGGCCGGGCGACGACTCAGTTGGTCGAGCCGGTGCCCACCTTGTCCATGTGCTTCAGGTAGTGCTGGAGCGCCCTGATGCGCTCCTGCCAATCATCATAGATCGACTCGTAGCCCTCGTCATCCACCAGGAAGTTGAGGTGGTAGTCGGGCATCGGGCCCTCCTCGATGTCGTAGCCGCCGAAGAAGCTGGGCATCTTCGTGCCTGGCGAGAGCGCCTGGGGATCCGCGAGCCAGTTGCCGACCCAGTCGGTCTTGAGCCGATCGCGCGACAGGTTCAGGTCCGGGCCCCAGTTCGACGAGTCCGGGTTGCTCGGCTCGACCTCCCCCGACGGGTGGCACTGGTTGCAGCCGAACTGGTTGAACAGCGCGAAGCCGTCGTTGGCCAGCTCGGGATCGAACTCGGCGTGCTCGGACGGCTCCAGGTAGAAGGGCCAGGGCTGCTCGTCCTGGGCCGCGAACCAGTGCGCCAGCGCACGAGCCTCGTCCTCGTCGAAACCGAAGCTGGGCATGCGCACCTCCATGTGGGTGCGCACGATGTAGGGGTTCAGCAGGAACTCGTAGACCCAGTCGGGCTGCACCTTGGCGCCCTGACCACGGAAGGTCGGAGGACGATACGCGGGCTGCTCGATGTAGTGGCCCATGGCGCCCTCGTCGACACCGTAGACGAGCAGCTGCCCGACGAAGGGGTGCTCCTCGAGGAACTCCTCGGTGTCGTAGGACTCCTGCTCCCACGGGTTGTAGACCTCGTCGTTGAGCCAGGCGCCGGCGGGGAGGATCGTCTCGCCCTCGACATCCCAGTTCTCCGCGGTCCACAGCCCGTGGGTGCGGCCGTACTCGATCGTGTCCGCGTCCACCGACACCGGCACCGGGAGCTGACCCAGCTTGTGGCAGCCGATGCAGTTGCGCTCGGTGATCAGGCGACTGCCCTGCTCGACGAGCAGCTCTTCCGGCGACAGCGTGCGCTTCATGGTGCTGTCGATGCCGTCCGCCCGCGTGGAAAGCAGGAACTGGAGCACCAGCTCCGTCTCCTCGTCGGTGAGGTAGTAGTTGGGCATCTTGAGCTTGTCGGCCGGCGCCTTGACCTTCTGCTCGTAGAGCTGGACCTCGTGGTCGTCGATCACGGGCATGCGGTCGTAGACCCGGGGCTCGGTGATCTTGGCGCGCAGCCACGCGACGCGTGAGTGATCCATGGGGTCGGCCAGCTCGTGCGTGTACTCGTGCCCGAAGTCGAACTTGGACAGTTCCTTCAGGTACTCCTGGGTCAGCTCGGTGCCGATGCCCATGTCCTCGTAGTGATCGGGGACCAGGTGACAACCGGCGCAGCCGTAGCGCTCGAACATCTTCTGGCCGACGTAGACCTCCACGGCCGCCTCGCCGCCCTGCGCCTGGAGTCGCGCGATCTCGACGTCGGCCCAGGCCTCGCTGGCCGCGTTGACGAAGATCTCGCGCGCGATGCGCTCGACGATCGCGGCGTCGCCGGGCGGCGCGGGCCGCGCCTCCCACTCGGGATCGCGCTGCTCCATCAGGAAGGCCGTGATGTCCCAGGCCTCGTCCTCGGTCAGGCGCAGGTCGGGCATGACCGTCGTGTGGAAGTAGCGCGTGGGATCCAGGATCCAGTTGTAGAGCCAGGCCGCGCTGACCTTGCTGCCGACCTTGGAGAGGTCGGGACCGTGGGCGTTCTCGAGCCAGTCCTCGCTCTCCATGGAGTGACAGCCGAGGCAACCGCGCAGCTCGAACAGCTCGGCGCCGGCTTCGACATCCCCGGCGCGAGCCGGCGTCGGCTCGAGTTCGAAGCTGCCGGCGGCGAGCGCCTCTTCGGACTGGTGGAACAGGTACGAGACGACGGCCTTGGCCTCGATCTCGTTGCGGCGCCGGTAGTCGTCCACGTTGGTGTCGTTGTTGTTGTCCCACGGCACGTCGGTGTCGAAGCGCAGCTCGGTCACACCCGGGAAGACCTCGACGTCCGGGCGCGCACCGGTGTTCGACTGGTTCCAGAAGTGCGGCATGCGCGTGGTCGGGCGGAAACCCTTCGGCGCCATGACCCACTTCTGTGCCCACTCCGACGTGGTCTTGGCCGCGAGGTTGGTCAGGTCCGGGCCCGGCTTGCGCAGGTGCTCGAAACCCTGGATCTTGTGGCAGCCGTAGCAGCCCAGTTCCTCGACCAGCGCGCGGCTGTGGTTGTACTCGGGCACGCCGGGGATGCGGTCGGTGCTGTCGTGGCACTGGAAGCAGGCGCTGTAGGACTTGTCGGCCGGGATCATCGGCCAGTCCCAGTAGTGCCGCGCCGGGTCGTAGCCGAAGTCCTCGACCCAGCGTGTCGACTTCTGCTCCCTGGTCTCGATCAGGTTGCCGGCCACGTCGTACTCGTCGCTCGGCGTGTGGAAGGTGCGCGGGAACTCGACCGCCTGGCCGCGGCCCCAGTGGCAGACCGTGCAGCCGAAGTCGTTCATCGGGTGCGGCGACGAGTCCGACAGGAACAGATCCAGACGCGGGTGCGCGTTGAGCACGACCTCACCGCGGGGATCCAGCTCGACCAGCGCCTCGGGGACCTGCGCCAGCCGCTGCCCCTCGGGCACGAACGGACCGATCTGCCCGTCGACCGCCGACACGTCGTGCTCGGCGTAGCCCGGGTCGTCGATGTTGACGTGACAGGTCGTGCAACGGTCGATGCGACCGACGTGCATGAAGTTGTAGTTGTCGGTGAGCTTCTCCAGGACGATCTGATCGATCTTCTGGGTCGGCGCGAGCATGTCGGCGAGCGGCATGTTGCGGACCCAGTCGTTGAAGAAGCCCGGCTCGATCTTGGCCAGCCGCCCCTCGACCTGGGTGCGCTCGAAGGTCAGCTCCGCGACGAGCTTGGTGGCGTCGGTGAGGCTGCCCTCGACGGCGAAGATCTCGGCGTCCTTGCCGGTGCGCGCGGCCATGGACTCGTCCCAGGCCGTCTTGAGCGCCGTGACCTCGTCGGTCAGCGCGGTGAGGTCGCCCTTGGCATCCTGCAGCAGGTCGGCGTCGGCGCCCTGGAACAGGTACTTCTGCTCGTACTCGTACTTCATCGCGTCAAGCGACGACTTGGCGATCTGGTAGCTCTGCTTGGCGCCGTACTCGACGCCTTCGAGCGAACCGAGCTCGTCACGCAGGCGCTCGAGCTCGGCCTGCCGGGCCGCGACGGCCGCTTCGGCATCGACCGTGTCCTGCTTCGCCGCCTCGAGCGCCGCCGCGTCGATGAGGGCGTCCTGCGCCTTGACCTCGGCCTCGAGCGCCGCGATCTCGCGCGTCCGCGCGATGCCCTGCCAGGCCCGCCAGTCGCGGTCCCAGTCGCGGACCCACATGCCCAGGCAGGTCACGGTCAGCAACAGCGAGCTGACCGCGAACCACTTGTTCACCGTGAACGGGCCGTAGAGACGCTCGTCCCCGAAGGTGCGCTTGTTGACCGGCTCGACCGGCCAGACCTTGCGGCCCCCACCGGCCGGCGGCTTCTTGGCCGGGGCCTTCGCCGCCGCAGCCGGCGCACCCGGAGCTTGCTTGGCGGGGGCCTTGCCGGCTTCCATCTTGGACTTGAGCGCGGCGATGCGGGCCTGCATGTCGTCAGCGGCCGGAGCCGCGACGGCCGCGGCAGCCGGGGCAGCCGCGGCCGCTCCGTCACCGGTGGGTGTGGCACCGGCGGGCGCGGCACCTCCCCCACCGCCACCGCCCGAAGGCTGGTACGCGGGGTTGTACTGCTTGAGGTGCTCGTGGATCGGGTCGAGGTTGGTCATCGTTTTCGTCCGTCTTGGAGACGAGGACCGCCGGGGCGGTCGCGACCAGCGTGTTGTCCGTCCGGAGCGCGCGCGGCGGGCGCGGCGACCCGGACCGTCGTCAGATGTTGAAGAACCACTCGGGGATGGCGACCACGTACTTCAGGTTGATGGTCCACCGGAGCAGCATCTTGATGGGCAGGCTGGCCATGCCGAGCAGCAGCATGATCAGGATGCTGAAGCGCGCGAAGCCCATCTCGTGGAAGAACTTCTTGAGGATGGTCTTCGCGAGCAAGGCGGGCGTGATCACGAAGTACGCCAGGATCAGCAGGATGCCAGGGGCTTCGCGTATCAGTGGATTGTCCGGTAGACGTGTATTGCCCATCCCGACCCAGATGAACTCGGACAGGTTCACGTTGACCAGCGGCTCGATCTTGTGCGGATCCCAGTACTCGAAGGGCCCGAAGAAGTTCCAGTTCGGTCCGCGCAGGAACGTGCCCATGATCACCAGCGACACCCACAGCACGATGAAGCCGAACAGGAACATGCCGATCGCGAAGGGCCGCTCCTTGAACGTGAAGTACCCGTTGCCGCGGGGGTTCGTGTCGATGTAGGGGATGGCCATCAGACCGACCACGATCATGCCCGGCAGCACCACGCCGGCCAGCCACGGGTCGAAGTAGACGAGCATCTCCTGCAGTCCGAGGAAGTACCACGGCGCCTTGGCCGGGTTGGGCGCGCGCGTCCCGGACGCCGGCTCCTCGAGGGGCGCCTCGACGGCGATGCCCCAGGCGATGAAGATCGCCGTGAGCAGCACCGTGCAGACGAACTCGGGGTAGATCAGGTCGGGCCAGACGAGCACCTTCTTGTTGCTGTCCAGCGCCTCGGTCGGCGGCTCGCCCTTCTCGATGCGCATGTCGTTCACGGCGGCCTGCCGGAACGCCAGCGACAGGCACCAGAACACCGCGAAGATCATGATCACGATGGGCATGTTGTCGCCCTTCGCGATGATCGTCATGAAGTCGTGGTTCTGCGCACCGATGATGAAGAACAACGCGATCGCGAGACTGATCCCGACCACCCACCCCGGCCGCGTGAGCAACCGGTAGCGGGCGCAGTACAGCAGGAACACGCCCGTGAAGATGAGCGTGTACAGCTCGGGCGACGCGAGGGAGTTGAAGAAGCTCTCGAAGAGTGCCAAGGATCCAGCTCCCTACATCGGGCCCGAGATGCCGCCGTCCTTGCGGACGCGCCAGAAGTGCACCGCCATCAAGAGGCCCGCCACGAGTGGCAGGGCCACGCAGTGCAGCACGTAGAAACGCAGCAGCGCACCCGCGCCGACGAACCGACCGGCCAGCAGGCCGAAGCGGATGTCGCTGGCCGGGGTGACCAGGTTCACGTCGCCCACCGCGAGCAGGCTCGCGCCCGGTCCCTCATGACCGATGAAGGGGTGCGCGCGGGCCATGTTGCTGCCGACCGTGATGGCCCAGATGGCCAGCTGGTCCCAGGGCAGCAGGTACCCGGTGAACGAGAGCAGCAGCGTGAGCAGCAGCAGGATCACGCCGATGTTCCAGTTGAACTCGCGTGGCGGCTTGTAGCTCCCGGTCAGGAACACGCGCAGCATGTGCAGCCACACCGCCAGCACCATCATGTGCGCGCCCCAACGATGCAGCTCGCGCATGATCCCGAGCGGCACGTGCTCGCGCATCGCGATGATGTCGTTGTAGGCGTACTCGATCGTCGGGCGGTAGTAGAACATCAACAGCACGCCCGTGATCGTCTCCAGCAGGAACAGGAAGAAGGTGATCCCGCCCATGCACCAGGTGAACGACAGCTTGATGCCGCTCTTGCGGGCCTTCACCGGATGCAGATGCAGGAAGACGTTGCTCAGGGCGGCGAGCGCGCGATTGCGAGGCGTGCTCGGGTAGCCGTGCCTGAAGATCGACCTCCAGATCTGGGTCTCGGCGATCTTGTCCTTGAGAGCCAAGGATGGGGTCCTCCGTACTGCCGGTGACTGAAGCGGTTGTGTGCGTGGTGGTCTGGTACGGCGAAGTGCGACGTGCCGCGGGCGAAGCGGCGGATCAGATCTTCAGGAACGACTCGGGGTTGATCCACTGCCCCTTCTCCCACTGGTACTTCTGGCTCTTGTCCACCAGGATCTGCCCATCGTCCGCGAAGGCGATGCGATGGCGCTCCAGCGGGCGCGGTGCCGGGCCCTCGAAGTTCATGCCGCTCATGCGGAAGCCGCTGCCGTGGCACGGGCACTTGAACTTCAGGTCCGCCGCCAGCCAGTTGGGGATGCAGCCCAGGTGCGTGCAGGTCGTGCTCAGCGCGAACATGCCGGCATCCGCGGGTCGTCCCGACAGCGGGTCGCTGACGGTCTTCACGAGCCACACGCCGTTGGTGTTCTTGAAGCGTTCGTCCACGCCCTCGGCGTAGGTGTTCGGCAGGTCCGCCTTGAAGGACTGCGGCGGCTCGAACAGCACGTTGGGGAAGAGGAAGCGCACGCAGCCGAGCAGGCCGACATGCGCTCCGGCGAGGAACAGTCCCCAGCCCACGAGGACGTTGCCCAGGAACCCACGACGCGACACCTTGTCGGGGTTCATCACGGTGATCTGCTTCTGGCTGGCTTCGCTGGTCGCCATGCGGGGTCCTCGTCAGGCGTCGGCACCGAGGGTGTGGAGCGCATTGAGCGCCGCGCTGCGCACCTTCGGAGAGGGGTCGTCGGTTCGCAGGGCCTGCAGGGGCCCGACCAGGGTCGGGTCTCCCAGGGCTTCGGCGGCGCGACAGGCATTGATCAGGAATTCGTCGGTGACGATCCCGCGCACGATCTGCGCCGACGCCTCGTCGAGGGTCGGATCGGAGACCAGCGTGGAATCCTCGTCGTAGCGGGCACGCACCAACAGGGCCGGCAACAGGGCCACGCCGCGCGCGTCCCCGGACTTGGCCAGCACGAGCACGGCGTTCCGGTGCAGGATGCTGTCGCCGGCACCCAGGGCCGACGCCACGGCGTCGCGCGCGGCCGGCGTGTCCACCCTGGCCAGGGCACCCACGGCCAGGAAGCCCTCCTCGTGGTCCCGCCCGGAGGCGACCACGGCCGCCAGCGCGTCGATGGCCGACGGATCCGCCAGCTGGGTCAGGGCGTAGAGGGCACCCAGCCGCACGTCGCGATCCTCGTCGTCGAGGGCGCCGAGGGCCAGGGGCGTGAGCGCCGGGTCCTGCTTGAAGGCCAGGATGTTGAGGGCGAACTGGCGCACCATCGGACCGTCGTCGCGCAGGTCCTCGTAGAAACCGGCGAGCGTGGCGGCCGAGACGCCGTCGAGCGTGATGCGCTGGCGCTGCAGCCCGTCCGCCAGGCTGTGCAGGGACTGCCAGCGGGCGTGGCTCTCGGGCATCGAGCGCACTTCGGTGATGAGTTCGTCGGCCGAGCGCGTCTCCGCCCCCGCCAGCGCGCGCAGCAGCACGTAGATCACGGTCAGGGTGATGACCAGGATCAACGGGAACACGAAGAACTGCGGCAGCGACTCGAGGAAGGAGCCCGGGACGTGCTCGGTCTCCTCGTCGTAGACCGGCTCACCGTCGGGGCCCGCGGGCGCGGCGGCGCCGCCCGTGCTGGCGTCCCCGCCCTCGGCCGAAGCCATGGCGAACGGGACGTCCCCGATGCCCACGACGCTCCTCGCGAGGCCCTCGAGGGCGTCGATCGAACCGGCGGGGGATGGGCGCGATGGGTCCACGGAAGAGTCGCTTCTCGAGGGGGTGACGGACTCGACGGCCAGCATAGGAAAAGGACCGGTGGCTTGGAAATACCGCCTCCGCCGGGCGTGCCGCAGGTGCTCGTGCGGGGCCCTCACGGTGATACGCTGCGCGCATGGCGGTCATGCGTATCGCGTCCCTCGAAAAGTCCTTCGGCGACGTCCGGGCCGTCCGGGACCTGAGCCTCTCCGTCGAGGCCGGCGACCTCTACGGCCTGCTCGGCCCCAACGGATCGGGCAAGACCACCACGCTCGCCTGCGCGCTCGGACTGCTTCCCCCCGATGCCGGCACGGTCGAGGTCCTGGGCGTGCCCGCCGCGCGCATCCATGAGACCGCCGGCCGCATCGCCGTGGTCTTCGACGGCACGACCCTCGTGCCGGGCCTGAGCGTCCGCCAGAACCTGACCTACGCCCAGCGCCTGCTGGGCCACGCGGGCGGTCGCCAGCCCGACGAGGCGCTCCGCCTGGTGGACCTGGCCGGCCGCGACCACCAGCGCGCCTCCCGACTCTCCCTGGGACAGAAGCGACGCCTGGCCATCGCCCGCGCCCTTCTCGGCCGCCCCGAGCTGCTGGTCCTGGACGAGCCCCTCTCCGGCCTCGACGCCCTGGGCGTGGTGACCATGCTCGACCTCTTCCGGCGCCTGCGCGAGGACGGCATCACGCTGCTGCTCTCCACGCACCGGCTGCACGAGATGGAGCAGGTGGTCAGCAAGGTGGCGATCATCATCGACGGACGCCTGGCCGTGGAGGGCGACCTGACCACGGTGCTGGGGGGCGACGAGCCGACCCTCTCGATCCGACTCGACCGGGCCGACGAGGCCCGCGCGGTGCTCGAGGCCCTGCCCGACGTCGGCACCGTGACCGTGCTCGCCGACGACCAGCTGCGCGTCGGCGCCACGCCGGCATCCGCCGCGGCGATCAACTCGGCGCTCGTCCGGAGCGGCTTCGCGATCAGCGAGCTGCGACCCGAGCGGCGCTCACTCCAGGCCACCTTCGAGTCGCTCGTGACCGAGCGGCGCGCGGCCGCGCAGGTCGTCCGATGAGGGGTGTGCTGCGGGTCTTCGGCGCCGAGTGGTACCGCCTCACGCGCGGGCGGACCGCACTGCTGACCACGCTCGGCCTCGCCGGCGTGGCGGCGCTGCGGGTCTTCGCTGCCTTCGTGTCCGAACAAGCCACCCAGGCGGCGGCGCTGCAGCGCGCCCTGAGCAGCGGACGCGACGCGCCCCTCCAGGCAGGCCCGGGCAACGCGTTCGGACCCTTCGTGGACGGCTGGCTCACCGGCGTCACCGTGGCCACCCTGCTGCTCCTGATCCTCGCCGCTCGCGCGCTGGCCGCCGATCTCGAGGGAGGCCTGCTGCGTCTCGCGCGCACCCGCGCCTCGTCACGCACCCAGCTGGTCCTGGGCCGCGCGCTGCTCGGCGTCCCGCTGGTGCTCGGCGCGATCGTGATCCCGGCGCTCGCCGCCGGCGGCACGGCCGCCTGCTTCTTCGACTACGGCCCGGTCATCGAGGACGGCTACGAACTCGTGAGCAGCGACGAGCTGGTCGCCGAACTCGGGCGCGGACTGCTGGCGACCTTGCCGCCCCTGCTCGCCACCTGGGCCTTCGGCCTGCTGATCTCTGCGGTGTCGCGCGGGGGCACCCTGGCGGTGAGCCTCGCGCTCGCCCTCTACCTGGGCTTCGACCTGTTCAAGGAAGTCCTCGGCTCGGCGCGCTCCTACGTCTTCGCGGCCTTCAATCCGTCCTTCGTGGACCAGTCGTACCTGCGCGAGGTGGGCCAGATCGCCCGGGGCTACTCGGACGCCGGCTTCACCGAGGCGCTGTTCCTGCGCAACCTCTGGCTCCCGCTCCCGCAAGCCGGGCTGGCCATCCTGCTGGCCTGCTGGGCCCTTCGCCGCCGGCCGCTCTGACCACATCGGGCACGCTCGCCGCGCCGGCCGGCGCCTCGGCGTGCGCCCCGCCGACTCACGCCATCCACGCGCCCTTGGGCAAGCGCCCGTCATGGGAGACAATCGGACCGATGATCCGCCCCCACCGCTGGCTCTCCGCTTCGGCGTCCCCTCCGGCGTCCCCGACGCTGCGGTCCGTGGCGCTGCGGTCCGTGGCGCTGCGGTCCGTGGCGCTGC
>JAJDER010000002.1 GCA_029259725.1 Planctomycetota bacterium
GACCTCGGCCTCGACGTCACGCGGATCGCCCGCGGTGTCGCGTCCGGGACCGCGCTGGAGTACAGCAACTCGGCCATGCTCGCCGACGCCCTGGCGGGGCGCGCCAGCATGGATCGTCGTTGATGGACCTCGGCCTTCGGACGTCGTTGCGCGCCGACCTGCAGCTGCGCTTGTCCCCACAGATCCTGCAGCGTATCGAGGTCCTGCAGCTGCCGGCGCTGGACCTCGCCGCGATGGTCGAGCAGGAGCTCCAGGAGAACGAGAGCCTCGAGATCGCCGGGGACATCGACGAGCCTGCGCAGGACGAGCGTGATGCGGGGCTCGAGGAACTCGAGTCGCTCTACGACGACGACGCGGACAACTGGACCCGGCCGCGGGAGGACGCGGTGTCGGCGATGGATGTCGCCACCGATCAGGCGGCGGTGGTCGAGACGCTGCAGGACCACCTGCGCAGGCAGCTCGGGCTGGTCTCCCTCGATGAGCGCCAGCACGCCCTGGTCGTCGCGTTGATCGACGCGCTCTCACCGCGCGGCTGGCTCGAAGTCCCGCTGGAGGACATCGATGTCGAGCTGCAACCGCGCCCCGGGCCGCTCGAGTGGGAGCAGGCCCTGGCCGTGGTCCAGTCCCTGGATCCGGCCGGGATCGGCGCGCGGGACGTGACCGAGTGCCTGCTCCTGCAACTCGACACGCAGGGTGCCCAGGAGGCCGGGGCGCCGTTGCTCGAGCAGCTGATCCGGGACCACCTGGACGACGTGGCTCACAACCGCGTCCCGCGCATCGTGCGCGCGACGGGCGAGACCACGGAGGCGGTGCTGGCGGCGATCGAGGCCCTGCGGATGCTCGATCCGATCCCGGGGCGCCGCTTCGGGGAGACCGCGGCGCCGGTCGTCCGTCCCGACGTGGTCGTCCAGCGAGCTGGCGAGGACTACGAGATCTCGCTCGAGAACGACTGGGTTCCGGATCTCACCGTGTCGCGCTCGTACCTGCAGATGGCCCGCGACCGATCCATCGATCCCGAGCTGCGCAAGCACATCCGCTCCAAGATCGAGAGTGCCCGGTCGCTCATCGATGCCGTGGCCCAGCGCAAGCACACGCTGCACCGGGTGGCCAGCGAACTCGTCACCCGTCAGCACGAGTTCCTCGAGAGCGGTGTCGCCTCGCTGCGGCCGTTGCGCATGCAGGAGGTGGCCGACGTTCTCGGCGTGCACGTGTCCACGATCAGCCGTGCGGTCAGTGGCAAGTACATGCAGACGCCCATCGGCATCTTTCCGATGAAGAAGCTGTTCACCGGGGAAGTCCCCAGCGATGGGGGCGGTGAGGGGCAGTCGCGGACGGGCGTCCAGGACATGGTGCGGAAGATCGTGCGGGCCGAGGACAAGCACAAACCGCTCTCGGACGAGGCCATCGTGGCGATCCTCAAGCAGCGGCACGGCCTCGACATCGCGCGCCGCACGGTGACCAAGTACCGCAAGAAGCTCGGACTCGCGAGTTCCCGAGCGCGACGCGTCTACGGACCGACGTGAGCGGTCGGCGGCGGGCACTCGTGCTGTCCTACGACGGCGCCGGCTACCGCGGCTGGCAGATCCAGCCCCAGGGGCCCACGGTGCAAGGTGTGGTCGAGGAAGCCCTGCTGGCTACCCTGGGCGAACCGGTGCGCGTGGTGGGCGCGGGACGGACCGACGCCGGCGTCCATGCGCTGGGGCAGGTGGCGCACTTCACCGATCCGCGGGGCTGGCCGGCCGAGCGGCTCGCGGGAGCCCTTCGCACCCGGATGCCCCCCGAGGTCCGGGTGCGCGCCGTCTTCGATCCGCCCGAGGGCTTCCACGCCCTCTCCAGCGCCCGCGACAAGACCTATGTCTACCAATACCACCTGTCCCGCGTGGCAGGGGGCGCGGCGGCGCGTGAGGCGGCGATGTCGCCGTGGCGGAGGCGCACGTTCCACCCGATCCCGGCCGGGGTCGACGTGACCGCGATGCGTGCGGCGGCCGCCTGCCTCGTCGGCCGGCACGATTTCACGGCTCTGAGCAAGGTCATGCCCGTGGGTCGCGAGACCACCAAGACCGTGGTCGCGGTGCGACTGCTGCGCGGGCCTGCATGTCTGCGGTTGGTCGTCACCGGGGAGGGGTTCTTGTACGGCATGGTGCGCCTCATGGCGGGGCTGCTGCTGGACGTCGGCACCGGTCGACACCTCCCGGAGGACGTGGATGCACTCCTCGCGGCACGCCGACGCGGCGAGGTGTCGGCGTCGCTTCCGGCCCGCGCCCTGTTCCTCTGGAGAGTGCGCTACCCGGTCGGCGCCGGGCCGGGGCGGTTGCTATGCTGAACGGTACGCGGGGCCGCCCCGCCCCGTCACCGAGGCTCCGGAAGGCGTCCATGACCGTCCGCATCGACTACACCGACCGCCACGAACAGCACCCCGACACCGTCAAGGAGTACGCCCTCGAGAAGGTCCACAAGTTGTTGCGGTTCTTCGACGGTGTGAAGCACATCGAGATCGTGCTCGACCAGGAACACGACCAGCACTCGGCCGAGGTGATCGTCTCCGCCGCGCCCAGCTTGCACTTCGTGGGGCACGCGACCTGCGACTCGATCATGCCGGCCATCGACCGTGTGGTGAGCAAGTTGGAGCGACAGGTCGTCAAGGCGAAGGAACGCCTGCGCGACCATCACCGCGGCGACAGTGGGCGCTGATGGTGATGCCGGCGCCGACCTCCTTCCTCGATTGGTTCTCCACCGATGCGTTCGTCGTCGAGATCCAGTCCACCGCCAAACGGGACATCATCAACGAAGTCGTGATGGCCGGCGTGAAGGGCGGGGTCCTTCCCAAGGGACGCCGGGAACAGGCCGTGAACCTGCTCATGGCGCGCGAGGAGCGTGGCAGCACGGGTCTCGGGCGCGGTATCGCGATTCCGCACGCCAAGATCCCAGGGCTGCGCAAGCAGTGCGGTCTCGTGGCGCGCTCCACCGACGGGGTGGACTTCAAGTCCGTGGACGGTGAGCCGGTGCACGTGTTGGTGATGATCATCTCGCCGGAATCGCGCGGAGATGAACACCTGCACGCCCTGCGTTGGATCTCCGGCATGGCGCGCGACCCCGACTTCACGAGCTTCATCCGCCAGGCCACGACGGCCGAACAGATCTACGACGTGCTCGTGGAGCGGTCGGGCTGAGGTCGCCCGACCCGTCGACGTGGACAATCATCGGGCGGTGGTCCGGGTCATCAACAAGCAGGGTCTGCATGCCAGGCCCATGAGCCTGATCGTGAAGACGGCCAGGTCGTTCGAAGCTCGGGTGTCCGTCACGGGTCCTGAGGGGCAGCGGGCCGATGGCACCTCGGTCTTCCAGCTGATGGGCCTGCTCGCACCCCAGGGCAGCGAACTCGTGATCGAGGCCGAGGGCCGGCAGGCGACCGAAGTCCTCGCGGCACTCATCGAGCTGGTCGAGGGCGGCTTCGGGGAGCCCTGACCTGGGCGATGGATGCCGGGGCGGTCGCACGCTACGATCCCCCGATGGGCGTTCACGCCGACCAGCGAGTCGCGCGGGCCGCCGCCGAGCACGAACTGACCTCATGTCCGCCCCCGCCCCCCTTCGCTACCCGTTGGCGCTCTGCGTCTCGAAACAGGGGGATGCCCGCTTCATGGCGCATCTCGACTTCGGGCGGACGATCGACCGGGCGCTGCGCCGCAGCGGCCTGCCCGTGCTCTGCACTCAAGGATTCAATCCGAGATTCAAGCTCTCGTACCAGGACGCCCTGCCCGTTGGGCTCGGTTCCGAGGGAGAGTGGGTCTCGCTGGTACTGGAACAGGATCCCGGCCTCGCCGAGACCCGGAGGCGGTTGGAGACAGCCCTCCCGGATCTCGTTCGGCTCGTCGACATCCGTCGCGGCTCGTTACCCGAGCCTGCCGAACGGACGCTTTGGCGGCTGGAGCTCTGCGAGGGCGCCGGATCCGTGACCGACGCGCTGACCGCATTGATAGCGCGCGACACCTTCCCGCTGCCCGACCCCCGCCGGCCGGAACGTACGCTCGACGTGCGTCCGCACCTGGTGGGCGGGGTGCTCCGGAAAGGCGAGCTCCTTCTCGAGCTGTGTTGCGTGCAGGGACGATCCATCAGACCCTTTGCCGCGGCCCGAGCCCTCCAGCTCGTGGCTGAGGAACTGGGTCTGGCATGCCCCGTCTTCGGGGAGATCACCCGCCTTCGCGAGTCCGTGCGTCCATCGGGAGATGACCCATGGGACGACGACGTCGTGGTGGACGAGGTGGCCGAGCCGGCAATGGCAGCGGCGGCAGTGGTGGAAGTGGCGGCGGCGGCGGAAGTCGCAGCGCCACCCACTCGGGACCCCGCCGCAAGCTGCTGATCAACGCCCGCGAGACCGACGAGAGTCGGATCGCGATCATCGAGAACGCGCAGCTCGAGGAGTACTACATCGAGCGTCAGTCGCTGAACTCGACGCTCGGCAACATCTACAAGGCGCGCATCACCAACATCGAGAAGTCGATCGGGGCCGCCTTCGTGGAGTTCGGGCACAGCCGGCAGGGGTTCCTGCACGTGTCCGATCTGTGCATGGCGGCGGTGGGGGGCGACTCGCGAGAGTTGCTCGAGCCACTCCAGCAAGCGCGGGAATCGGCGGACGACGAGGACATCGTGGATGTGGGTGAGGACGCCGGAATCGAGGCCGACGAGGCCGCCAACGACGAGGAGACGGCCGAGGATGTCCACGCCGACGGCGAGGCCCCGGCCGACGACGAGGACGACGAGGACGAGGACGACGAGGACGACGAGGACGACGAGGACGACGAGGACGACGAGGACGACGAGGACGACGAGGACGACGGCGCTGACGCTGACGGCGACGCTGACGGCGACGCTGACGGTGAGGGTGATGAAGACGCAGGAGTGGACCTGGATGTCGACGACGAGGTTGGCGATGCCTGGAGTTCGCGCAAGGCCGAGGCCGTCGCCTTCGCCCGGGGTGAGTGGGCTGCGCGAGAGGACGTGACGGACGACGAGTCCGAGGATCTCGACGAGAAGTCCGAGGACGAAGCAGGCGAGGCGGACTCGGACGAAGAGGCGGAGTCGGAAGAGGACACGGACACGGACTCCGAAGACTCCGAAGACTCCGAAGAGTCGGAGGAGTCGGAGGGCGCCACCCGCCGCCGTCGGGGTCGCGGCAGGGGCAGGGGCAGGACCATGGCCAGCAGCAAGGGCGGGGGCGTCGCCCTCAAGGCGCGGACCGAGTCCCGCACCGACGCGCAGGGCGGTGCCCAAGGCGGTGCGCGGCGCCGCGGGCGTCGAGGCGGTCGCACGCGCGAGCCGCGCGAGCCGCGCGCGCTCCCGCCGATCCAGGACATCCTGCAGAAGGGCCAGGAGATCGTCGTCCAGGTGATCAAGGACGGCATCGGCACCAAGGGCCCGACGCTCACCACCTACCTGTCGATTCCGGGCCGTTTCATCGTGCTCATGCCGGGTGTTGCGAAGCGTGGTGTGTCGCGCAAGGTGGTCGACAACGGGGAGCGCGAGCGACTCAAGCAGATCGTGCGCGACCTCGAGGCTCCCGAGGGCCTCGGCTTCATAGTGCGGACGGCCGGATCGGGCTCCTCGCTCGAGGATCTGCAGCGTGACCTCGACTACCTGCTGCGCCTCTGGGAGCAGATGAAGGTCCGCGTCTCCGAGCACGATGCGCCGGTGTTGCTGTATCAGGAGAACGACCTCGTCATCCGCACGTTGCGCGACCTGTACGACGGCAAGGGCGAGATCGTGATCGACGACCCGGCCACCGCGGAGGTCGCGCGGGGCTTCGTCCGGGAGCTGATGCCGGACTGCATCGACAAGGTCATCGAGTACAGCGAACAGCGGCCGCTCTTCAGCCACTACGGCATGGAGAAGGAGATCGCGGGGCTGCTCGAGAACCGTGTCGAGCTCAAGTCGGGGATCTCGCTGATCATCGAGCAGACCGAGGCCCTGGTGGCCATCGACGTCAACTCGGGGCGTTACAAGCCGCCGCCGGGCGGGAGCATCGATGACACCGCGTTCCAGGTGAACAGCGAGGCAGCCGTGGAGATCGCGCGGCAGATCCGACTGCGTGACCTCGGTGGCGTGGTCGTGATCGACTTCATCGACATGCGGCACGAGCGTCAGCGCAAGCAGGTCGAGAACCTGTTCAAGGACCGGCTCCGCAACGACCGCGCCCGGATCAAGATCGCGCGTTTCTCGCCCTTCGGCATCCTCGAGATGACGCGTCAGCGAGTGCGGCCGAGCCTGAAGCGGTCGGTCCACGAGAAGTGCCCGTACTGCGAGGGAACCGGCTTCATCCCCAGCGACGAGACCAGCGGTCTGGCCGTGATGCGGGCGGTCCGCGACAACCTGTGGCGGCCGGGATCGGTGCTGCTCGTCGTGGTCCGACCCGAGGTGGCCGAGGCGGTGCTCAACGAGCGTCGGTCCGAGATCGCCGAGATCGAGAAGGAGTCGGGCAAGCGGATCTTCGTCCGCTCGGATCACCGCAAGACGTACGAGGACGTGGAGGTGAAGGCCATGCTGACCCTGCCGGACGCCATGGACCACCGCCGCGCCTGAACCGGGCCTCGAGCCGGGGAGCGCCACGGACGGCCGTCCGTCGCCTTCTGGGTCTCCCCGGCGACCCCTCGCGCGCACGTGGACTCTTGACCGGCGGGCGCCCGTGCTTACCCTGTTACGGCTTCTGCCCGAAAACCCGGCTCTCCCCGACCCCTCGGGTGGCCTCGGACTGTCGGGCGGCCGGTGCTCTCGGGCATCACGCACGACCCCCGCGGGTGTCACCCACGGTGTCCACCCGGGGCGCCAGGTAGAAGGCGCCACGGCGCCACGAACAAGGAGCAGCACGTTGAAGGCGATCATCCAGGACCGCGGCCGTCAGTATCCTGTCGACGACGGCAGCGAGTACCTCGTGGATCTCATGGCCGATGTCGAGGTCGGGAGCGAGGTCGTGTTCGACAAGGTGCTGCTGCTCGACGACAAGGTCGGCACCCCGTTCGTGAGCGGCGCGTCCGTCACGGCGACGGTCCTCGCCCACGAGAAGGGCAAGAAGATCTACGTGGAGAAGTTCCACCGCCGCAAGGACTACCGCCGGCGCGTCGGCCATCGTCAGAAGTACACCCGCATCTCGATCGCCTCGATCTCCGGCTGAGGATCCGACCATGGCACACAAGAAGGGGCAGGGCTCCACTCGCAACGGTCGGGACAGCAACCCACAACACCGTGGCATCAAGCGCTACGGCGGGGAGTTCGTGACGGCGGGCACGATCATCGTGCGCCAGGTCGGCAGCCGGTTCCACGCCGGGTACAACGTGGGCACCGGCAACGACTACACGCTCTTCGCGAAGCAGGACGGCGTCGTGCGGTACGGCACCCAGCGCCGCATCCACGTCGACATGGCCGAGAGCTAGTCCTCGGCGGACCTCGACGGTCCGCGCGGGATCGGCGGCCGCCATGTTCATCGACGAGGTCCAGATCGTCGTGTCCTCCGGCAAGGGCGGCGACGGAGCCGTTTCCTTCAGGCGGGAGAAGTACATCCCGCGTGGCGGGCCCGACGGCGGTGACGGCGGCCGCGGAGGCGACGTGACCCTGCGCGCGTCGCGGCACCTGACGACGCTCTCCAACCTGCAGCCGGGGCGGCACTACAAGGCCCGCCCGGGCGTCCAGGGTGGCGGGAACCACCGACACGGCGCGGACGGCGAGACGACGGTGCTCGAGGTGCCGATCGGCACCCTGGTCCGCGACGCGGGGCGGGGCAACATCCTGCGCGACCTGGCCGAGGCGGGCGCCGAGTGCGTCGTCGTCGAGGGCGGGGCGGGCGGGCGTGGGAACAAGCACTTCGCCCACGCGACCAACCAGGCGCCGCGGCGCGCGACGGAGGGCCGACCGGGAGAGACGCGGCGGCTGACGCTGGAGTTGAGGCTGGTGGCGGACGCCGGACTGGTGGGGCTCCCGAACGCCGGCAAGTCGACCTTGCTGCGACGAGTCTCCGCGGCTCGGCCCAAGGTGGCCGACTACCCGTTCACCACGCTCGAGCCGGTGCTGGGCATCGTCCAACTCGGTGATCGCAGCCTGGTCCTGGCGGACATCCCGGGACTCATCGAGGGGGCTCACGAGGGCGCCGGCCTCGGTGACCGTTTCCTGCGACACGTCGCCCGGACCGGAGTCCTGCTGCATCTGGTGGACGGCTCGGTCGGGCCCGAGGCGGCCGTCGTGGACTGGCGCACGATCCGTGACGAGTTGCGCCTCTCGGGGCTCGACCTGCACGAGAAACCGTCTCTCCTGGCCGTGTCCCGGGCAGACCTCTGCGACGACGCGGAGGCTGTGGCGCGGGCACTTGCCGAGGCCTCGGGGCTGGATGTCCTGATCTTCTCGGCCCACGGCGGCCAGGGCGTGAATCGCCTGCTCGGCACGCTGCTGGAGCTGGTCGGAGGGCGCGCCGAGCCGGCGCCGGAGCGGCCGCGACCCCTTCCGCCGCACCGGAATCCGGACCTCTTCGACCCGGATCGGCCCGGCCCCGCGGCCGCCGAGTGAGTTCCCCCGGACGGAACCCGCCCGCAGGAAGGGAGCCCGCCGTGCCGATCAGGGGCCGTGGACCCGGGAAGGCGGGCGGGCCCTCGTCGTCCAAGTGGCGTTGCATCGTGGCAGCACGCGCGGCACGCTGAAGCCCGTGGCCGCCCTCGGCTCGTCCTGGGAGAACCCATGCAGTTCCGCTTGAACATCCGCAAGGTCAAGGGCCTGGTCTGGCTCGCCTGCGTCGGCGTGCTGGCCTTGGACGGGCTCAGCTTCTGGGACGTCTACAAGAAGAAGAAGATCGACAACGCGTACGACATCCCGAGTTCCGCGCACTACGAGGCGTTGCTGAGGCAGCGTATCGAGGAGGATCGGGAGGGCGCTCGCGACACGGCCATCTACGACGAGGAACGGCGCGAGTCGATGTGGAACTCGCTCGTGGACGGGTCGATCCGAGAGATCGAGACCGAGCGCATCGACACGGTTGCGGAGGTTGCTCCCCAGTTCACGCTGCCCGATCTCGATCAGATCCTGAAGGTGACGCTGATCGTCTACAGCCCGGACATGCTGTCGCGCTTCGCCGCCATCGAGTACCTGCCCGGGTCCGCTGTCGAGCCTGCGGGCAAGGAGCGTCGGCTGCACCTGACCGAGGGCACGCTGCTCAGCGCACCCTACGGCGAGGAGCCGTACGGCGGGGCGGTGGAGAGCATCGGTTTGCAGGAGGTGGTCTTCATGTGGGGTGGTGAGGAGGTCTCCGTCGCCCCCGGGTTGGGGAGCGACGGAAACGCACCCCAGCTGAAGGACTTCAAGGTGCTCTCGATCGAGAATCCGCTCGCGGGTGTCGATGAGCCTCCCGAGGAGACGCTGGAGCTGTCGCCCGGGCAGTTCGTGCTCGGGACGCGGCACCTCACCGAGCTGCGCACCAATCCGCAGCGACATCTCATCGATGAACTCGGAGTGCGGCCGATCACGCCGTCGGGCGGCGGGCGCACGGTGCTCGAGCTGGCTTTCATTCCCGAGGGATCGATCCTCGATGAACTCGGCGCCGAGGAGGGTGATCGGCTCATCTCGGTCAACGGCATCCCCATGCCGTCGGTGGCTGCTGCCGTCAACTGGGCCACGCAGAATCCGGGCGTGACGACCTACGTGATCGAGTTCGAGCGAGCGGGCAAGATCCAGACGATGACGTTCCACATCAGTGAGCTGGCCGACCCGGACAAGTTCAAGGAGCTCCAGGAGCTTGCCGAGGACCTCGAAGACGGCTGATCTTCGCGAGATCGAGCTGACGGTCGATGTGGGCAACTCCACGGTCGGCCTGGCGTACTGGGAGCCCGGGGGCCAGGTGCCCACCGCGGTGGAGTGTCTCGTGGACCCGGCCGCGGCGGGGGCACGCGTGCGGGGGCGCCGCACCGCCGTGATCTCGGTCGCCCCGCTGCGGCTGCGGGCCTTGCTGGCGGCAGCGGGCCCCGACGTCCTGGTGCTGACCAAGCCCGAGATCGCGCTCGCGTCCGACTCCCTGGCGGACACGGCGGGGGCGGATCGGATCGCCGTGGTGACGGCGGCCCTGCCCGGCCCGGCCGTGTGCGTGGATGCCGGAACCGCCGTGACCGTGGACCTCCTGGATCGTGACGGGGTCTACCGAGGTGGCTTCATCGCGGCAGGGCCCGCGGCCGCCCGCGCGGGGCTCGAGCAGCAGACCGAAGTGCTGCCATCGGGAAGCGGTCAGGCTGTCGCGCTCGGACCGGGGCTGGATACGGCGACGGCGCTGGCCGCCGGGGCGTGGGGGCTGTGCGTCGGTGGCGTGGACCGGCTGGTGGCAGAGGGCCTCGCCGCGCTCGGTGGGCGTGATGATGGGCCGGTCTCGGTGCTGGTGACGGGAGGCTGGGGGCGGGCCTACCTGGAGGCGAGCCGGTTGGATCGGTACGTCGACGAACCTGTCGTGTCGTTCGACCGCGATCTGGTGCATCGCGGCATCCGCATCTGGGCGAGGGAAGCGTGGGCGAGGTCTTGATCCTGAGCCCGGCTGGTGTGGGCGCCGTCGCGATCGTGGCGGTGCCGAGCGCGAGACTCGGGGGTTTGGGCCTGCGGCGTGCCGGAATCGCGCGAGCATGGCCCGAACCGGGGCGGGTGATCCATGCCACTCTGGCGGACGAGGAGGGCCTCATCGACGACGTCGTTGCCGTCGGGGCCGACGGCTGCGTCGAACTCCACGTGCACGGCGGAGCTGGCGTCATCCGGCGCGTGCTCGACGCCACCGGCGAAGCGGGGACCTCCTCGTCGAGCCCCGCACGGGGGCCCGGGTGCCTGCGCCATGCGCGGGCCCTGCTCTCGGCGCGTCACGGTCCCCTCCGACACCTGCTCGACGAGGTGCGCGGTGCGGTTCGGTCCGGGGGTGGCATACCGACCCAGGTCCGGGCCCGGGTGCGCGGGTCTCTCGCGCTGGCGACCCTCGCTCGGCGCCTCGAGAGGCCCGCCCGCGTTCGCATCGTGGGGCCGCCGAACGCCGGCAAGAGCACGCTCTTCAACGCGCTGCTCGGACGGGATCGTGCCCTGACGAGCCCCGAACGCGGGACGACCCGCGACTCCGTGTCGGCGCTGATGTCCCTGAGAGGGGTTCCCGTCCGGCTCGAAGACACGGCGGGCGTGGACGGACGGCTGCCGATCGCTCCGCCTGCAGTCTCCTCGGACATGACGATCCGTCTCAGCCGCGACGTCTCGCGTAGCTCTTGGCCCGGCCCGGTCCTGGACGCTCTGGGGCGCTCGGATCTCGGCATCTCGAGGGGCTGGAGGGGGTTGGCGGTCTCGGGCTTGAGCGGTTCCGGCGTTCCGGAACTGCTCGAGCGTTTGGGCGACGAACTGGGGATACCCCCGGCGGGGCCGAATGACGTGCTCGCGCCCGTGAATGGAGCTTTGCGGGCGGAACTCGCCACGGCCGTGCTCCATTCCTGACCTGTCCGCGCGGAGGGTCGGGGGCGCCTCCGGGCGACTCCCGGTCGGGGCGTCGCGCGTCGCGCGAGATCCTGGGCGCCAGGCCTCGAATTCCGTCAGGACGCGGGAGGGCCTCCCGTCTCGGGGCCCCATCGGAAGCGGAGCGGAGGGTTGCCTGGTGCCGGGCACGTCGATGGCGGCAAACCTGCGCTGGTCCGTTAGAATCCCGGGATACCCGAAGTCGCCGACTCCCGGAATGCTGACGGGACCAACGCCCTCCCCGAGCGTTCGGTCTGGGCTTGGTCCCTCGTGATTCCCCGGAAGCTGGGCATGCGCGCGAATAGATCTGAGTGGCTCCTCGGCACGACGCCCCACGTCGTGCTCTTCTCCCTCCTGATCGTGGTCGGGCTGCTGCCGGCGTGTGGAGGTGGGCCGGTCGGCGGTGGATCCGGTAACACGGGCGCCTTCGTGCTTTCGAACGCCTTCTTCGCCCGGCCGATCTTCGACGTGAACGGACAGTTGGCGGACATCGTCAATCCCGCGTCGCTGTTCGAGGTCGATGCGCTGACCGGCGTGCCCCTGGACGGCTTCCCCAAGCCGCTTTCCCCCGGGCAGCCCTTGACCAGCCTGGTCAGCTTCAACTTCGAACAGGTCCAGGATCCGCTCACGCCTCAGGTTCCGCTGATCCCTCGCAACGCGGTCGTCGTGCTCGAGTTCACCACTGCGGTCATGGCGGCTTCGCTGCTGCTCGAGAGCACCGACCCTGACAACCCGAACAAGCTCTCCGCTCTCAGCCCGATCCAGGCGCTGAGAAAGGACGGGACGAAGATTCCGGTGCGCGCGTGGGTCCAGGGCAAGCGGGTCATCCTGAGCGCGATCCTGAGTACGACGTCAGGGTGGCAGGCGAGCCCGTTGACGTTCGACGCGCTCGGCAACGTGGTGGAGGACCCGACGGGCAACGTCCGCGTCGTTGTCAACGCCAACATCGGTGCGCCCTTGCTGGCGTCCAACGCGTCTCCGCTCAAGCCGCGCGACGACCTTCTCGGCACGACCCTCAACCCGCTTCCGTTCAACCCCGGCAACAGTCAGCTCGATGCGATCCAGCTCCAGAACGCAAGTGGCACCGTGGGCTTCAACGGCTTCCTGCCCGACCTCTCTGCGCCGCGCATCGTGCGGCCCGTCGAGCTGACGGGCACGATCACTTCCATCGGTGCGAGCCTCGTCGGCCCCGATGTTGCCGTCGAGATCGTCGATTCGGGGCTGGCACAGTCGCCGAACGTCACGGCGAACGAGGGGCTGGGTGAGTGGGCGAACAGCCTGATGGAGATCACGTCGGCAGGCGATGTCGTCACGCGATACGTGGTCCTCGACAACTTCGACAACGCCTTGCCGCCTGGCTCGCCGACCTTCCGCTTGGAGCCGGGGATCGCGCTCGCTGCCGGTGTCGTTCCTGGTGACAGCTACCGGCTCGTCCGGACCGAGTACTTCGAGCCGATCCCTCCGCCGCTGCCGGTCGATCCGGTCGAGTTGGCGGCTGTCACGGTTGACCCCGGCGTCATCGACCGGGATCCGAATGACCCGCAGGACTCGGTGAATCACGACTTGCGGTACTTCCTCAACGTGTACGACGAGAACGACGCGGCGCTGACCGACGTCTGGAGTCCGCTCACCGGGACGTTCCTTCCGATTCCGCCGCGCAGCAAGGTCGGGCTCCAGTTCAACGAGTCCATGGATCCCGACAGCTTCCATCCGTACGAGTCGTTCTACGTCACCGATTTCGCGGTTCAGAAGGACGATGCGGCCTTCCTCGACATGCGCGTGGGTGTGATTGCCACCGCCGACAACAACCGGCAGATCCGCTTCTCGCCGTTCCTCGAGGACCAGTTCGAGCCCGCGGCGTCAGCGTTCATCGGGTTCGGTGGTTCGCCCTCGAGTCTCAAGCTGGTCATGCGCACGCTTCCCGAGCAGTCCGACATCGATGCGCTGACGCAGAGTGTCTCCACGGACCAGCTCGACGAGCTCTCGGACCTCGGGCTCTTCGGGGTCAAGGGCATCACTGACCTCGGTGGCCGCGGGTTGGGCCTGCCCCGCGCGTTGCTCGACGCGGGCGACCCGCTCAACTTCCTGCTCGCGTCGAGTAGCGTTGGCCGCGGCCCGTTCTCGCCTGCGGTCGACTTCGAGGTCGTGTTCCAGACACAGGCATCCGAAGACCCCGACTACGGCGTCATCGTCCACCGCTTCATGGGACAGCCGACGACGGCCGCCTTCTCGCCGCCAGTCGGCGAGGTGGCCGACACGGTCCAGAAGGGCATCGAGTACTACGACTTTCCGGCGGAGACGGACCAGTTCGGTCAGGTCACGCGGCGGTTCGTCTATGGCCCACAACTGCTCGATCTGGGGTTGAACATTCCCGGATGGCTCTCGGGTGCTCCTGCCGCTGCGATCGAGCACCTGATCGACGACTTCAACAAGCCCAAGGCCTCCGAGTACGCGTCGCCCGTCAACCAGGATTTCCTGACGTCGCTCGGGTTCGGAGTGAACAACCCGGTGGTCGCGCCGTTCGGTGCTCGCTTCCAGCACCTCTACCGAGCGGGCGATGCCTCGCCTGCGTGGTTCGATTTCAAGGGCGTCTCACTGGACCTCATCGGCCTCGCGTGGTCACCGCTGCTCAACAGCTCGGGGGGTGGCCTGATCAGCACGACCATCGACAGCTTCGAGATCCTGGTTGGCCTCGCGAGTACGAACAAGGGGCTTGGGCCGAACACGAACCAGAGCAATGGCATCCCCTCCCAGGGCAACTCGGGGATGAGGGAGCACTTCGACTGCAACCTGCTCGAGTGGGCGGAGAACTGCTGCAACCTGGACAACATCGACCTCCCGCTCAAGCCCTTCGTCGCCGGGCAGCCGTCGCTGACCACGGTGGTGAAGGAAGGGTCGGCTCACAGCATGCAGGCGAGCCAGCTCTTCACGCCCGCGAACGCGGCGGGCAAGAGTTCGGGATTCAACCCGTACCTGAACTACCCGGCCTTCAATGCGGGTGTGGATCCGTTCTTCGGGAACCCCAACCCGATCGGGTTCCCGTACGACAGCCGGTTCCCGATGCTGATCGAGTACAGGCTGCGCCCGAACCTGATTCCGCAGGCCAGCAACGTGTACAGGTTCTCGCCCGGGATCCTGACGTCGGTCTTGCCCCGCTTCCGTACCTGGACGCAGGGTCAGGACCCGCTTGCCTGGGGTGTGCCGAACATGACGATCGGGCAACAGCAGAACAACAACTGGCGAGCCGGCAATGGTGGCCCGCTGATCGAGCCTGGTGGCACGCTGCCATCGACGGCCCAGAACGGACAGGTGCCGGGCTTGCCGATTCCTCCGGGCTTCGGCCCACAGTTTCCCTCGCCACCCTTCGGCAACGGCCAGCCGCCGATTCCGCTGGATCCGGACGATTGGAACTACATCCTGCCGCCGAACGCGGTGTGTTTCCCGGTCGAGGTGCCGGCGCAGAAGGTGCCTGACGAGAACGTGATCAACTACCCCGGGAACCCGCCTCCGGTTCCCCTGCCGCACTCCACTGCGAACAGCGATCCGGACATGGCCTTCTACTTCGCGACCGGCGATCTGGCCTACCCCGTGCCGAACCTGAACTGCTACCCGGGACCGGCCGGCAGTCAGCCGACTTCGTGGTACGGGTACGGCGGGACCTTCAACACCGGGTGTGTGACGGGCGTGCCGATCTATCCGAACTACGCGCTTCGCCCGGGTCAGTACGGTGACAACTCCAGGTACTACATGCTCTGGCGCTACCGCAAGCGCGTGTCCGTGATCGAGTCGCCGAGCATCGAGGCGAGGAGCCTCAGTGGCAAGATCCGCTACCTGCGCCCGCTCCTCGATCCGCCGCTCGCCGACCTCGCTCCGGGCGCGGGGCTGACCGTTGAGTTCCGAGCCAGCTCGCTGCTCGACTTCGCGGTGCCGATCCTCGAGTCGGGGTACCTCACGCCCGATGATCCGAACCTGTCGAACAAGCTCTCCGGAGTCGACAACGACCGCACCTACATCAAGTTCCGGGCGTCAATGGGGGTCGCGACGGGCAAGACCCAGGGGCCTTCACTCGACTCCGTGGTGATCCCCTACGAGAAGCTCCCATGACCTCTTCTGCTCGTCGCATGCCGGTCAAGGCCCTCGCGGTCTTCCTGGGCTTGCTCCTGGCCACCGCCGGATGTGGGGGTGGAGGGAGCAACGGCGTTCAGAGCGTCACCTTCCTGGGGTTCTCGTTCCGGTCTCCGGACGGTGTCGTCTCCACTGTGCCACCCGTCGAGGATCTGGGCGGGATCCCGCCGTCGCTCGGCGCGCCCCTGAACGTGGTCGTCATCTTCGAGTTCACTGGAGTCCCCACCGGCCCGTTCGATTCGACCACGCTCCCGGTCTTCACGACGAGCCAGGATGTCACCCCCGCGGCGCTAGCCCCCAGTGGGCAGACCATCCTCGCCAAGGGAACCTATGCGCTGATCGCCGGAGGCGCCGACGGGGGCACGTCCACCGTCGAGTTCACGCCGTTCGTGCCTACCGCGGCGCTCAGTATCAAGCTGTCGTCGCCGCCGGGCTCGGTGCCGGGGTTGCTCCCCGCGTCCACCTACACGGCGAGGGTCTCGACGACGCCGGGCGCGAAGATCAACAACCTGTCGGGAGCGGGTGGAACCGTGCAGTTCGGAACCACCAGCAACCCGTCGTTCTACTACCCGTCACCATCCGGCCCGACGCCCGCCCCGGCCGTCGTGCTGACGGCTCCGGTGGACGGCGCCACCAACTTCTTCCCGAATCCGTTCGACAACACGCCACTCGGTACGCCCTTCGAGACGTTCCCCTCGGGGATCGACTCGTTCCTGCTCACGTACGACACACCAGTGGCACCGACAGCTTCGAACCTGCACGGGTCCGACCTCGACGGTGACGGGTTCAAGGATCCGAGCTTCTACCTGCTCTCGCGCGCCACCGAGATCGTCGTGGGGCTCGAAGTTCCGGCGGCTTCCACGGTGGGGAACACCGACGCCTTCCCTGCGTTCGCCGGCCTGAGCGAGACGCAGGTGGTGGCCGCGGATGGTAGCGATCTGTTCCTGCACGACAGCCAGGGCGCAGGTGCCTTGCCGGGAGGTGATTCCCAGGTGCTGGGCGTGCCCGCTTCCCTCGCGCCTGCCCGCGACTCCTCGCTGTTCTTCACGCTCTTCAAGGACGCCGAGGAGGGTGGGGGTGGAGGCGATCGGCTCGCCGTCATCGATCACATCCTTGGCGACCCGTCCTTTGCGGACGTGTCGGACGCCGTTGTCGTGCCCGGAACGGATCTGGTCGGTCTGGCGGCCATGTTGGACGGGCGCCTCGTCGCGTATGACCGCACCACCCGCCGGATCGTCGAGGTGCTGACCACCGTCGACCGCTTGCGTCCGGTGGGGGAGCCGATCCTGACGTCCGTGACCCTGGGTGATGGGGTGGACGGTTTCTTGAGCGCCGTCCAGGATCCGAGCATCGAGATCCTCGACCTCGCGCAGTCACCGTCCGGTGATCTCTTCGCGCTGGCCGAGTTTCCCACCGGCGCCGAGTTCCCGTCGATCGTGAAGCTCATCGGCATCGATGACGACATGAATGGTGTCTTCGCCCCGTCCGAGGGCTTGTTCCTCGACCTGGTCGGAGCGGTCGTGGTCCTGACCACCGAGGCCTACTCAGACATGTCCTTCGTGTCCGCGACCGAGGTGCTCGCGCTCAACCGCACCACAGACGCGGTGGACCTCATCGATCTCGAAACCGGGCTGTCGTCGCCGGTGATCACCGATGTCGGCGCCTACGGTGTGCCGCTGGCCTCCTTCCCCGACGGGCTCAGCCCGGCCACGACGCTCGCCGTGGGTCTGGCGGAGTACGACGTCCGCGTGAGCCTCGAGGCGAACGCGCCTCCTGGTGCGCTGGTGCGGCTGGAGCCGACGGGGGTCCTGCCCGATGGCAAGAACGTCGCGGTCATGCAGCGCAACGTCTTCTCCTCACTCGCCGGCGTCAACGCGTCGAACTCGAACCCGCTCGTCGCCGTCCATCCGCTCGGGGCGTCCGAGGTCCTGTCCGTGCGGACGTCCGACCCCGAGTTCGGTACCGGCACGGCCAGCCCGGGGGCGCCGATCTCCGATGTCTTCCTCGAGGTGTTCGACGACTCGACCTACGAGGATCCAGACTCGGGATCGATCAGCCCGATCGCCGAGTGGGCCGCCAAGGAGAACGGAGCCACGTCGAACGGGACCCTGCGCGCATCAGTCGGCGTGAGCGAAGTCGCTCAGCTCGGTGACTTCCTCCCGGCGACTCCGGCCGGTTTCGACGCCAACATCGGTTTCGAGCGCGGCCTGACGGCGATTGCGGGTTTCAGCTTCCTGTTCCTCGACACCGATGCCCAGGCGTTCCCGCTTCCGGACGGCTCCACACCCGGTGTGACGTCCCCGGTCCTGGTGACTGGGGGCAAGTTCACGTTCCGCGACTTCATCATCCCCGAAGGCGTGTGGGTCATCGCGACAGGCTCGAACCCTCTGAGGATCACGGCGACCGGGCGGATCGAGATCGCGGGTCTTCTCGATCTCTCCGGGACCGACGGCCTCGGCGACGACACGTTCGACACCGGCTTCATCCCGGTGCCCGGTGGTGCAGGTGGGCCCGGTGGCGGACGCGGCGGAGCGTCGCATCCGACCCGGTTTGATCCGGCTGGGCCAGGGACGCTGAACCAGTACGTGACACCCGAGCGTGGTGAGCGGGGGTTCGGCCCGGTGATCAATGCGAATGGCACGGTCACGATGCAGCAGGTCGGGGGCTGGGGTGGCCTGTCTACGGCCGGCTACGATCCGAAGTCGCCGAACGATCCGACCGCGGGGCAGCACAACTACCCCAAGATCCCGAACACGAACAACAACACGGAGCACCACCGTCCCGGTGGCGGCGGGGGCGGCAGCTTCTACGCCCGCGGCATCCGCGGTCATGACGGTGCCGGCGACTACCGCGTGCAGAGTGAGAGCACCTGGTTTCCCTTCACGAAGTGCCCGACCAACAACAAGATCGACGATGCCACCTACGGCAACGACGAGAACCTCGCGCAGGGCCTGATTCCCTCCACGCCGACGCAATGCGTGTATCGCACCTATCAGGTCACGCAGCCGGGTGCCAAGCCCGGCAACGAACTCTTTGTCGATGGGGATCCCAGCAACGACTTCATCGGGCCAGGTGGCGAGGTCCCGCTCCTGATCGGCGGGCAGGGTGGTGGTGGAGGTGCCTCGCGGATCGACAGCATGAACCACGCCGTGTGGTCGAGTTCGGCGACGCCGTGGCTCGGTACGCCCTTGCCCCCGGGCCCGGGCGTGCCCCCGTTCTTCCCCAGCCTGGTCATCGGGACCTTCCACGCGCCGACTCTGTTCGATGCCAAGGGTGGTGGCGGTGGTGGCGGTGGCGGGAGTGCTCTGCTGCGCGCTTTTGGAGACATCCTCATCACCGAGACCGGACACATCGATGCCTCGGGAGGTGAGGGGAACGGCGGGGAAGTCGTGCAGAACAGCACGTTCGCCGGCGGTGGTGGTGGAGGGAGCGGTGGCGCCGTGATCCTCCAGTCCGGCGGTGAGATCGTGATCCGCGGCGAAGCGACCCACGTGACACCGTGGTGGGACGACGTGGATGGCTCGCGCGGGGCGGCCATCGAAGTGTCGGGCGGCGTGGGCTTCGACGCTCGCACCCAGGCAACGCAGACCTTCAGCAAGCAGTCCTTCACGTACGACGTGACTCGCGGGGATGGGGGCCAAGGCGGCTTCGGGTTGATCCAGCTCCAGGAGGGGTCGGTGGATGGCAAGCCGCTGATCGAACAGGGCGCGTACCTGTTCGCAGGAGTTCGCGGCATCGGGAAGCTGGGACCCTGGACCTCGGAGCAAGAGGTCCCCTTCTCGGCCAAGCAGGCTGACCATCCGATCTGGAACAACCCACCGGCCACGCTGCCGGACTCACTGCGATACATCGACATGCTGCACTACAGGCCGCACAAGTACGATGTCTTCAAGGACGAGCCGAACAACGGTCAGGTGACGGACTACTTCTTGGTGCTGCAAGGCTCGTTTCCGCCGATCATCGAGGAGGATGCCGAGGGAGCGATCTCCCCGTTCCAGCTGGATACGGAGATGTTCTACTACGCGCCCCTGGGTCGAAACCTGGTCCACGAACGGCAGCCGGACCGCGTGTTCAAGGAGTACTTCGGCTGGGACCCGACCACCTTCGAGGAGATCGAGGATCTGGACGGCGTCCCCGGTGTCCTCTGGGACGAGGACGAGCACGGCCTCTTGCCCTTCAACTACCTGCTCAACGAGCCTGATGGCACACCGCTGATGGTGGACCTCAACGGGCAGCCCGTCTTCGACCCGAACAACGTGATCGACCGCCTGCCGGTGGTCACCCCGGGCATCACGCCTCCTCCGTTCGGCTCGGCGAGTCGCGGAACGTCGCGGTGGTTGGACTTCAACGGCGTGGCGGTGCGCATGCGCGACGCAGGCGGGGTCGCCCCGCCGTTCTTCGATGCAGGCGTCAACGGGACCTACAACGCCCTGCTCGGGGTCGTCGATCCCGACCTGGAAGGGCGAGTCATCGCCAGCGTGTCGGTACCGGGGCAACCCGCTGCGTACCAGTCGAACACGCCGGGCGCTCCGTTCGACCCGGGCCTCTTCGGGGGGGGCAGCCCTCCCGATCCGCCCTACAACGACATCAAGGTCGATGCGCCGGAGCTGTCGCTCGAGAACGCGCTCACGGACAATGCGTCGGTGCGGTTGGTGTTCCAGGGCGCGTACCCGGTCCGCGCCGGTTCGAGCGTCCCGGATCCTTCGACCACGACGGACTGGATCGCGGATCTGCGCGCCCTGTCCGGCTATCCCCTGGTGCGCTTCCAGGTGATCTTCGATCTCTCGGCGGACGCTGACAACTTCCCGTTCGGCGTGGACAGCTTCCGGCCGGCCGTCGACTACGAGCGCATGCGGGTCGGCTACTGAGGATCACGCTGGTCCTCGTTGTCGTGGTGATCGTCGTGAGTTGCGGCGATCAGGCGCATGATGTGGCTCGCGTCTCCATGTGGCCGTCGGGCGGGGCCTTGAACGCGCCGCTGACGTTTGGCTTCGACGCTGATCTGGCCCCGCTCTCGGTCACCGCCGGCGCGGTCCGCGTCACCTCAGCCGATGGGCGCGCGCTCGCCCATCGAGTTGTCGTGGATGCGTCCACCCTGTCGGTCGTGCTCACGGTTCCCGATGCCATGCTCGCCGATCCACCCGCCGCGGTTCGCATCCGGCTGGGAGGCCTGCCCTCGGCCTCGGCTCTGGGATTCAGGGATGGGCGTCGGCTGGGCTCGCCCGCCGAGGTGCTCTGCGAGTTGCAACCGAGACTGGCACCGGCCGGCGCGGCGCCGGCCCGGCTCATCGCCGTGGATGGCAACGCGCTCCCCGTTCCCGCGACGCTCGATGCCGGAGAGGTGGTGGTCCTGACCTTCGACGGGGTCCTCGATCCGGACACGTTGACGCCCACCCTCAGTCCGTTGTCTCCGCTCGTCGGCGATGTATTGGTGGCGCCCCGCGCGCCGGGCTTGGCTTGGACGGTGTCGGGAGCGAGGACGACGGTGGAGTTGCGGCTCCCCGCCACGCACGTCGCCCTCGAGTTCGCGATGCGGCGCATGGGTTGGCGCGACCTGCGCGGCGAATCCCCGGATCCGGCGCTCGTCGTGACGCTCCGGCGTCCCTAGGATCGGGGGCATGGCCGTGTTCCTGGGGTGGACCGGGGGTCTCTTCTCGACCCTGCTCGGACTGTGCGTGGGCAGCTTTGCCAACGTCGTCATCTGGCGTTGCCCGCAGGAGGATCGCACCAGCTTGCGGCCGGCCCGGTCGTTCTGCCCGATCTGTCGCACGCAGTTGGCCGGGATCGACAACATTCCCGTGCTGGCCTGGATCCTGCTTCGCCGACGGTGTCGGTCGTGCCGGGTAGCCATCCCCGTCCGATACCCCGCGGTCGAGCTCGTCGTCGGCCTGTTGTTCCTCGCGGCGTGGTGGTGGATGCCACCGACCGACCCCGAAGCGCTCGTGAGTCTGCTCGTCGCCTTCTATCTCGCTTCCGTCTGCGTGATCGTGACGCTGATCGACTACGACCACTTCATCATTCCCGACGTGATCACACTCCCCGGGGCGGCGCTCGGGCTGGTCGCCTCCATCGCCTTTCCCTGGCTGCAGGAGAGCCACGCATTCTTCGATGCGTCAGCACCACGCCTGTCCGCTGCCGCAGCCTCGGCAGCGGGCGCGTTCGCGGGTGCGTTCACACTCTGGTTCGTCGGTTGGATCGGCAACTTCTTCTTGAAGCAACGCATGCGGGACGCGGGTGTCGAGGACTCGATGGGCCTCGGCGATGTGAAGTGGATGGCTCTCGGAGGTGCCTTTCTCGGTGTCGAACTGGTCATGGAGGCAATCATGGTGGCGTGCTTCGCAGGCGCCCTGCTCGGCGTGGCCCTGAAGGTGTGGGCGCGGGTTCGACAACGGCAGGCGCCTCCAGGCATCCCCTTCGGCCCATTCCTCTCGGCGGGCATCCTCGTCGAGCTGGCCTGGCCCGGCCTCGTGTGGGCCCTGGTGGGGCAAATCGGGGGCGCGCCGGCTTGACGACCATCGCGAATCCCTCCTAGGCTTCTTCGCATGCCGAACCACAACAGCGGGGCCATTCGCAATTTCTCCCTCATCGGTGGACCGGGCAGCGGGAAGACGAGTCTCGCGGAGGCTTTGCTGCACAAGGCCGGCGCGATTGCGAGGCTGGGGTCGATCGCCGAGGGCACGACGGTCTCGGACTTCGAGGCCGAGGAAAAGGCCAAGGAGCACTCGGTCGCACTCGGGGTGTTGTACGCCGATTACGACGGGCATCGTCTGAACATCCTCGACGCGCCCGGCTATCCGGATTTCATCGGTGAAGCGGCGACGGCGTTGGCGGCGACCGAGACCGCCGTGCTCTGCGTGAAGGCAGGCGAGGGCGTCACGTTCCAGACCCATCGTGTCTGGGGGCTGGCCGGCAAGGCGGAGCGGGCGCGTGCCGTGGTGGTCACCGGCATCGACCACGTCGAGTTCGATTGGGACGCAACGCTCACCGAGATCGGCGAAGTGCTCGGCGCGCGCTGCCTCGCCGTCGTCGTGCCCGAGGGCTCCGGAGAGCAGCTCGGCGGTGTGTCGAGGGTACCCTTCGGTGCGGGTGCGGACGGCGCGCTCGGACAGGCTCGCGACGCGCTGATCGAAGCGGTGGTGGAGGCCGATGAGGGCGCCATGACGCGGTTCCTCGAAGAGGATGCGCCGCCCGATGAGGCCGAGACCCGCAAGTTGCTGACGCAATCGATGATCAGCGGGGACGTCGTGCCGGTGCTCGCCGTGTCGAGCCTCGACGGCAAGGGCATCGCGGAGTTCCTCGCCTTCGTGACCGACTGCTTCCCGTCGCCCGAGGATGGCCCGCACTTCAAGGACGTCGAGGGCAACGACGTCGCCCCCGACGCGGAAGGAGCGTCGGCGTTCATCTTCAAGACGTTCAGCGACGCCTTCGTCGGCAAGCTTTGCATGGCGCGCGTGGTCAGCGGGTCCCTCGCCAGTGGGCAGACGCTGCTGCTCCAGCGCACGGAGAAGCCCGAGAAGATCCCGGCGTTGCAACTCAAACAGGGAAAGGACCAGACGCCGACAGAGAGTGTGGTCGCGGGGGACATCGTTGCCATCCCGAAGGTCGACGCGCTCGAGACGTCGGACACCTTGTGCGACGCGGCCCACCCGCGAACGTACCCCCCGGTGGCCGTGCCCAAGCCCATGGTGGCGCGCGCGATCCACCCGAAGGATCACAAGGACGACGCGAAGCTCTCCGACGCGCTACGCAAGGCGGTCACGGAAGATGCGACCTTCATCTTCGACCGCGATGAGTCCACGGGGCAGATGCTCGTTCACGGCATCACGATGATGCACCTCGAGACCTGCCTGAAGCGCATCAAGCAACGCAGCAAGGTCGAGATCGAGATCGAACTGCCCAAGGTGCCGTTCCGTGAGACGATCACGCTGAAGATGGATGGTCACCACCGGCACAAGAAGCAGACCGGAGGCCGCGGCCAGTTCGGCGAGGTCTACCTGAGCGTGGAGCCGGGTGAGCGCGGTACGGGCCTCGACTTCCAGGACGCGACCGTGGGCGGTTCGGTGCCGCGGCAGTTCATCCCGGCCATCGAGAAGGGCGTGCGTGAACTCATGGCCAAGGGCATCATTGCCGGGTGTCTCGTCGTCGATGTCGTCGTGAAGATCACGGACGGCAAGTTCCACAACGTCGATTCGGACGAGGCCAGTTTCAAGTTGGCCGGCGCCCGCGCGTTCAAGGACGCGTTCCTCAAGGCCAAGCCCGTCTTGCTCGAGCCGCTCTTCGACATGGAAATCGCGACGCCCTCATCCCACATGGGAGCGATCACGTCGGACATCACCGGTCGGCGCGGCCATATCCTGGGCATGGACTCCATCGGCGAAACGCAGATCGTCCGGGCGCGCGTTCCACAGAGAGAGGTGCTGACCTACCCGACGGCGCTCCAGGCGTTGACGCAGGGAGAGGGGGCCTTCACCGCGGTGTTCCACGACTACGAACTCGTCCCCTCCAACGTGCAGCAGGAGATCATGGCGGAGTTCCAACCCGAGGCCGACGTCGACTGAGGGCGAGTGCTGCTCAGGGTGTGCCCGGCAGGCCGAACAGCGCGCGGGCGTTGGAGGTCGTCGCACGAGCCAAGGTGGCGAGGTCCAGTCCACGCTCTTCGGCGATGCATTGCGCCGTGGCCGCGACATAGGCGGGCTCGTTGCGGCGTCCCCGATGGGGGACCGGCGCCAGCCAGGGAGCATCGGTCTCGATCAGCAGGCGATCCAGTGGGACTTCCCGGGCGGCCTCCCGCAGATCCTCGCGGGGCTTGAACGTCGTGATCCCTCCGAAACCGATGTGGAGACCGGCGGCGACCAGCGGAGCCAGCTCCCTGATGGAGCCCGTGAAGCAGTGCAGCACACCATGCAGGCCCGATCCGGCAAACCGGTTGACCACCTCGGTCAGCGGCTCGAAGGCGTCTCGGCAATGGAGGATCACCGGGAGGCGGGTTTCGATGGCGAGTCCGAGATGCCGCTCGAGAGAGTCGATCTGGGTCGGCATCGGGACCCTGTCATGGAACGCGTCGAGCCCCGTCTCGCCCACGGCCACATACTCCCCGCTGCCGATCAGGGCCTCGACGTGCTCCCATTCCGCCTCGTCCCCACAGCAGTCCTCGGTGGGGTGGATCCCCGCCGTCGGGTGGATGAACCCGGGATGAGAGACGGCCAGGGCGGCTGCGACACCCGCGCTGGCGGCGTCGACGGCCACGGCGACACAGGCCACGAGACCGGCAGCCCGAGCGCGCTCGAGGACCTCAGGACGGTCCTTGTCGAAGGCCTCGAAGCCGAGGTGGCAGTGGGTGTCGACGAGCGGGGCCTGGCTAACCAAAGCGTCACTCCGGGAGGCGCGGGTCCGAGGCAGCCCCCGGGGCGGAGGGGGGGGTCGAAGGCCCTGGCGGGCCGCCTGCCCGGTCGCCCCACAAGCGGTCAGATGGCATCCTATGGGGGAGTCTAGAATGGGCCGTTGCCCGTCCGCACCCCCGAAATACCCCTCGGACGAAGCGGATCCTCTCTTCCCCCTGATGCGAGTCGCCCGGCCGATGCGCACGTTTCTCGTCATGAGTCGCATCCTCGTCGTGCTCGGCCTCGCCTTCCTGGTCGCCTGTGGCGGCGGAAGCCCGAGCGGCGGCAACGGGAACGGCCCCTTCGCGGTCACAGCCGGCCCGAACGGCGGCGTCATCTCGGGCCTCAACGTCGGGATCACGCTGAGTTTCAACAAGAGCGTGCTCAGCTCGTCGGTGGGGCCCGCCGCGATCCAGGTCGTGACCGTCGACGACCCCAGCGGCTCTTCGACGATTCCGGCCGGCATCGTCGCCAGCGTCGATTACGTCGTCTCGGCCTCCAAGATCGTGATCCAGCCGACGCTCGAGTTCGATGCGTCCAACGTCATCTACGGTTTCGTGGCCGGCGCGCTTTATGAGGTCTCGTTCGCGAATCCGTTCACGGGCAGTGCGCTGAAGTCGGCGACCGGGGAGACGCTCACCAACACGGGCGAGACCTACTTCTTCCGCACCCCCGACAAGGCCTTCGACTCTCAGCCCGGATACCCGATCGCGACCGCGTTCCTGGTCGATGACGTGAGCGGTGTCGTGTTGCCCGCGATGATCACGGATGACAACGGCGACGGCTTCTCGCTCGATGAGGCTCTCGGGCACTTTGGCAACCCCACCCTCGTCAAGGCGACGCAGCCGCCGACCAGCGTGCCGATCGCGCCAGTGCGCCCGATCCTGGTGGGCTTCGAGGATGCTGTGTTGCCGAACTCGGTGCTCAACGTCATCGATCAGACGAGCCCCTCGATCAGCCTGCTGCTCAACAGCGTGCCGGCACCCGGCTTTGTCCCGAAGACGGTGCCGGTCAAGGTCAGCCTCTTCCACCAGCAGCCCGACCTGACGCTCGTCCTCATCGAGCCCCAATACCAAGCCTACCCGCCGGGCGGTTTCCTGTTCCTCGAGATCGACGGGACGATCCAGGACCTGGCCTGCAACAGCAAGGCATCCGTGACGGGCAGCGGCACTCCCGAACTCTTCGCACAGATCGGCGTTGTCGGTGTCGATCCACCGGAAGTCGATCCGCTCGTCGAGTTGTTCGACGACAAGGCCCAGGAGGACGCGGCCAACACCTCGGCCGATTGGGATGGCGCCTTTCCTGGACGCCTCGGGCCCGTCCTGGGAGGTGGGACCGGCGCCGACGGCCCGTTGGTGCTCGACGTCAACGCCACGGCGAGCAACCCCGGTTCGAACGTGACTCCCAGCGAAGCGCTCATCGACTTCACCGCACGCACACTGCGGTTGCCCGTGGTCGAGCAGGTGGCGACCGGCATCTTCGAACCGCGCGCCTGGGACTTCACGAGCATCGACATCGGTCAAGGCTGGACGGTCAGCGTGCTGACCGACCGGGACGGGGACGGTCTCGTGGATCCCAACGAGTTCCTCGTGCAGAGCGCGGGCCATCCGCTGGACGGGCAGGGCGCCTCGCTGATCCTGCGGGCGGCGGGTGACGTCACGGTGTTCGGGACCATCGATGTGAGCGGCGATGATGCGCCCACCGTCGTGCGCCCGGACGACTTTCTCGATCCGGCCTACGACGACTACTTCGGGCAGGGCGGTCGTGGAGCCGAGGCGACGTCCGCGGCGGGCGACGGTGGCGACGGCGGTGATGTGCTGCTGCTCCGCGAGGACGGGACCGTGGCCTTCGCGCTCAAGTCCCCGGCCGCGATCCCCCCGTTCTTCGCGGCAGATCCCCGTCTGCGTGGCGTCACCGGGCGCAGTTCGATCCTCACGCCGACCTCGATCGTCGACCCCGACACCAACCTGGGCGCACTCCTCGATCCGGAGTTCAACCCGCTCGGGGACCCGGGCCTGTTTGCGTTGCTCCAGGCCGGGCACCTACGGCTGCAGCCCAACGTCGGCATCGGAAGCCAGATCCTGGGCAACTCCGGGACCGCCAACCAGTCGATCGACGAGAACCACCCGACGTTCACCGTCGAGAGCGTGACCGTCTCCCTGGGCGTTTCGACGATCAACGTGACCACCGACAAGGGTGACCTCGATCAAGTCTCGGGCAACGTCGGAACGGACTACGCACCCATCGCAGCGGCCGGCGACAGCTACCTGCTCGGCCGCTTCCAGGGTTTCGATGGAACGGACGTCGCGCCACTCGCTCGCGGCGGCGCGGGAGCCGAGCCCTACCTGGTGGTCAACGCCCTCGCGATCACCACGCCCGGTGGCGGCGGGGGGGGGGGCGGAGCCGTGGCGCCGGGCGGCGACGGTGAGGATGGCGGCCCCGAGTCGGACATCTTCGTGAACCAGCGGAGCAACTCCGGTGGCATCTCACTCGACGAGTCGCCGGGCGCGCAGGGTGGCAAGGGCACGATCCGCGGCCTCGGCCGCGCCGGCGTCGATACGGAGTCCAGTTCCACGATCGACCTGGTGGTCCAGTTCCAGGGCCGAGACCTCGCGGAGCTGACCGGAGGCGAGCTGGTCGGGTCGCTGATGCTCCCGAACAGTGACACCGACGGGTGGCTGTTCGAGATCACCGACTTCGACGGCGTCAGCTTCACACTCGCGCGGATCCAGCTCGACGAGATCGACATCGGCCTCAACGACGGCCCGGGAGCGGGTGGGCCCGGCTTGATTCCCGGCATGGACTACGGCTTCACGCTGTTGCCGTCGCTCGACATCGGGGGTGGCGGCGGCGGCGCGAGCGGGGCCTCGGTGACCGGCACGATCAACTCGTCGCCGTCGTCACTTCCCGAGGTCGCCCCTGGTGCGGCTGGCGGCGCTGGCGGGGGTGGCTTGGTGCTCGAGTCCGCGCGGAACCTGCGACTCGGCCCGACGGCGCGACTGTTCGCGAATGGCGGCGACGGTGGCGTGGTCTTCGACCCCCAGGTGTCGTCCTCGTCGAACGGCTTTGCGGGCGGCGGCGGCGGCGGTGGTGGCAACATCGTCGTGCGCGCGGGCCTCGACCTGCAGATCTTCCTGGGTGCTGAAGTCTCCGCGGCGGGTGGGCGTGGCGGCGGAGTCGCCGGTGCAGGACAGGGCGGCGACGGAGGCGGCGGGTACATCCGATTCGAGGACTTCGCTGACTCGCTCGTCGCGAGCCTGCTCAGTTCGTTCACCGACCCTCCGCTGGCCGAGTCGGGCGTGGGGCGCATGTTCGGCGTGCCGCAGGGTGTGGGGCAGAGCCTGTTCTACGACACCAAGCTCGCGAACCCCGGTTTCACCGGCGTGACCGTCAACTACTCGGCCGACACCGACGACGACGGCATCCTCGAGCCGTTGGCCTGGTCCTTCGACGAGAATGGCCCGAACGGTGGACCCGAGGGTTTCCTGGACCCGCCTTTCCGCATCCGCTTCAACTCGGTCGGCACCGACAGTTCGGGCTTCCTCGACACCAGTGCCGTGACGACCTCATTCCTGCCGGCCGCTGACCTCGTCTCGTCCCGCTCCGGGCTGGTGTGGCAGCCGTCGCTCTCGATCCTGCTCTACTCCGTCTCGACAGCGACGACCCAACTGCATCGACTCGACCCGGAAGCCGGACTTGCTCCTGCCCTGCCACCCACGATCGACCTGCCGATCCTACCGGGCGTGGGCGATGACGAACTCGACATCCTGTCGATGACCGTCGGCGTGGATGACGAACTCTTCCTGCTCGAGCGTGGAACCGGTCTCGTCCACGTCATGGACCTCGACAACGGCTTGCCGCTGCGGACCATCGAGCTGCCCTCCGCGATCCAGGGTGCGATGGCGTTCGATGGTGAGAATCTCCTCATCTCGGACAACGCGTCCGATCGCCTGGTGCTGTTTCGCACTCTCGCAGACCCGCTCCTACCCGACCCGACCCAGGACTTCGCGATCACCACGCCCGAGGCCGTGTACGGCGTGATTCGTGATGGCCTCACGATGGACATCGAGTTCACCGGCATGGCGTACGACGCCGTCGACCAGGCGCTCTGGTGCGTCGACGCCATGCAGGGCCTGCTGCTCCAGGTCAGCCTCGTGCCCGGTTTCGAAGGCACCTCCACGCAGGGCAGCGAACCGGCGAGCCGGCTCGTGTCCGGCGGTGAACTGCTCGTGCCCTCCGCGGTCGCCTTCGACGGGACCACGCTCTACCTGGTCCGGGCGACGCACTCCGCGAGCGCCGTCGTGATCGAGATCGACCCGGACGATGTGAGCCTGATGGGCTCGGACCTCGAGCTGGCGGATCCGGGCGTCGCAGTGCCCGAGGTGACCCCGACGCTGATCTCGGGCCGTCAGTTCGTCCGGTTCAACCTTGTCATCGATGGCCTGCACGAAGCGGACGGCATCAGCTTCCGCAAGGTGCGCATCGATGACGTCACGATCCACTTCGAGAACGAAGCGTTCTGAGCACGTTCGAACTCGTTGTTCGCGGAGCCCTGACGGGGGACGGGAGGATCGTCGCGCCGGCGCGCTGGTCTGTGCGTGAAGGGCGCACCGTCGCCCTGGAGGCATGTGGCTCGGAGGACGACGGCCGTCTGGTCGACCTCGTCCTGCTGCCGGGACTCGTCAACGCTCACTCGCACCTGGATCTCGCGGGAAGTGACGCGCTCGATGCGGCCGGGACGTTTCCGGACTGGCTCCTTCGCGTGGGGGGCGCGCGCAACGACGGGCGCGATCTCGAGACGGCTTCGGCCCTCGAGGCCCGCGCCCTCGCGTCTCGCGGTGTCGTGGACATCGGCGACATCGATGCGACGGGTGGACTCGCGACGCGTGGTCGTCGCCTGGCGGGCATGCGCGGGCGTGCGTACATCGAGGTCGTGGGTGTGGATCGTGCCACAGCGAGGCGCCGTCTCGCGGGAGCCGTGGCACTCGCGGACAAGCTCGGCGGAGGCGCGGCCGAAGTCGGGCTCTCACCCCATGCGCCCTATTCCGTCGACACGGGCGTGGTCGAAGAAGTCGCGCGGGCCGCGGCACAGCGCGGCCTACCGCTCGCCATGCACCTCGCCGAGAGCCGGGAGGAGACCCGCTATCTCGAGCACGGAGACGGCCCCTTCACCGACTTCCTGGATGCGATCGGACACGGGCGCCCCTTCGCACAGCCTCCCGGTGTCCGGCCGATCGAGTACGCCGAAGCCACCGGGTTGCTGAGCCGCGGTTGCCTCGTGATCCACGGCAACGATCTCTCCGATGACGACATCGGCCGGCTCGCGAGCCACCAGAGCGCCGTCGTCTACTGCCACGGGACCCACACGCACTTCGACCGGCCTGTGCACCGCTGGCTCGAGTTGCGTCGGGAAGGCGTCGAGGTTGCACTCGGCACCGATTCCGGTGCGTCCAACCAGGGCGTTGACCTGTATCGCGAAGTCGGTCGCATCCTGGAGGATCGTGCCGACATCGACCCGCTCGAGGTCCTGCGCGCGGCGACGCTCGGCGGTCTCGGCGCGCTCGGACGTGACCTCGGCAGTGCGACGTTTCGTCCCGGATCCCGGGCGGACGGCGTCCTCGTCGGACCTCGTGACCACGAGGTCGCGAACGAAGACCCCGCGGCCCTGGTCGCCTGGGCCTTCTCGAGCTCCGCGACACCGCGCGTCACGCTTCACCGGGGCCTGCCCGTGTTCTCGCCAGAGTCGGATCACGGCGCGCCGCCCGCGCTCCTTGACACCCTTCAGGGCCACGGCTAGGGTCGCCCCATGCCCGTGGCCACCTCGGTCTTCGACGCGTTGCGCGAGCTGCTGGCCGGCGCCGAAAGGGTCGTGGTCAGCGGTCACGAGCAGGCCGACGGTGACGCTGTCGGCGCGACAGCCGCCCTGCGCCGCCACCTCGAACTCGAGGGCTGCACGGTCACCGCGCTGCTGCAGGAACCCCTGAGCCCGCGCTACGGCTTCATGGAATTCGTCCGCCATTACGAGGTCTATGATCCCGATCGGCACGATGCCCTGATCCGGGCCGCGGACGTCTTCGTCATGTGCGACCTCTCCAGCCTCGGCCGTCTCGGCCGACTCCAGACCGCTGTGGAGGCTTCCGAGGCGGCCACGGTCTGCGTGGATCACCACCCGTGCGAGGACGGCGGACCGGCCTCGCTCAACGTGCTCGACCCCGATGCCCGCGCCACGGGCCAGGTCATCTGGAACTACATCGATCACGTCGGAGGACGTGTCGATCGCGAGATCGCCGAGTCCGTGTTCGTTTCACTGTGTACGGACACAGGCTGGTTTCGATACCCCAACACGGACGCGGGTGTGATGAAGCTGGCCGCACAGCTCGCCGACTACCGGCTGGACCTCCCCGAGATCTACCGCGCGATCTACCAGTCGAACAGCGCGCCGATGGTACGCCTGCTCGGCCACGTGGCGCGATCGATGAACGAGGAGCGGGACGGTCGCTTGGTGTGGGCCTTCATCCGCCGCGCGTTCATGCAGGAGCTGGGCGTCGCGCGCTACGACGCGGATCCGATCCTGGACGTGCTGCGCTCGAGCGGCCAGGTGGAGCTGGTCGGACTCTTCACCGAGCGCGAGGATGGGTCGGTCAGCGTGAGCTTGCGCTCGCGCGGGACGCCGGACGTCAACCTCATCGCGCGGCAGTACGGGGGTGGCGGCCATGTCTACGCGGCCGGAACCGTTCTCGCCAACGAGGACGCGGTGAAGGACATGGTCTCGACGCTCCGCCACGCCGTGGGCGGGGATGCCTGAGCCATGTCGCGCTTCGCGATCATCTCCGACCTGCACAGCAACATCGAGGCGCTCACCGCGGTGCTCGCGCGCCTCTCTCGCGAGAAAGTGGACCGCATCCTGTGCCTCGGAGACGTGGTCGGCTACGGCCCTGATCCTGAGCGCTGCATCGACCTCGTGGTCGAGAACTGCGAACTCACCATCTGCGGCAACCACGACGAAGCGCTGATGCGCGGGGCGCACGACTTCAACCCCGTGGCCCGCCAGGTCATCGAGTACAACCGCCGCATGCTCAAGCCCGGTTTCATCGCCGGGGCGGCGAAACGGGCGCGTTGGCGCTTCATCGAGAACCTGCCCGTCTCGCACCGCGAAGGCGACGCGCTGCTCGTCCACGGGTCGCCGCGCGACCCGGTGCACGAGTACATCATGAAGACCGACGTGATCTTCATCCCCGACAAGATCCGCGACGTCTTCGCGCACTTCGAGGGGCTCTGCTTCGTCGGCCACACCCACTTCCCGGGCGTGTTCACGGAGGACCTGCGCTTCCGTGACCCGAGCCAGCTCGACTACCACTACGAGTGGGACGGCGAGAAGGCCATCGTCAACGTGGGCTCGGTGGGCCAGCCGCGCGACGGCGACCCCCGAGCGTCGTGCGTGATCGTCGAGGACGGGCTGGTGCGTTTCCTGCGCACCGACTACGACATCGCGATGGTGCAGAAGAAGATCTACGAGAACCCGAACATCCCCGACCTGTGCGCCGCTCGGCTCGAGATCGGGAAGTGAAGCGGGTCGCGCTGCGATGAGCCTGTTGGATCGACTGGTGTTCGCGGGCGTGTCCGTGATGCCCCGTCGACTCATGTGGTCGGTGGCCCGCCGGTATGTCGCCGGGGCCGAGCTCGAACAGGCCCTCGAGCGGATCCGTGGGCTGGTCGAGAACGGCTTCGGGACGATTCTCGACGTGCTCGGAGAGGACGTCTCCGAGCGCGCCGGTGCCCAAGCCGCCGCCGCCGAGTACCGCCGCGCGCTCGCGGGCCTGTCCGGCGTGGATCCCACCTGCGCCGTCTCGGTGAAGCCGACGCATCTGGGACTGAACCTCGACCTCGATCTCTGCGCCGAGCTGCTCGCGGATCTCGCGTCGCGTTCCGCCGCGGACGGCCGCCGCCTGCGCTTCGAGATGGAAGACCATCCGACGATCGACGGGACCCTCGAGGTCTTCTCGCGGTTGCGTCCCGAGCACCCGGGCCTCGGCTGCGTCCTGCAGTCCCGCCTGTTCCGCACGGCCGACGATGTCGAGCGCTTGCTGGCGGCTGACCTGCCGCTCGACGTCCGCCTGGTGAAGGGCATCTACCTGGAACCCGCGGAGGTCGCTTGGACGGAGGCCCAGGAGATCTCGGATAGCTATGTCCGGCTGGCGACGCGCCTGCTCGACGGGGGCGCACGCGTGGCCCTCGCGACGCACGACGGGGACGTGGCCGCGGCCTGCATCCAGCTGCTCGAGGAACGTGGTCTGGTGGTCGGCCCGGCCGAGACACGGGGCTACGAGTTCGAGTGCCTGATGGGCGTGCGCGAGGACTTCGCCGCGTCCCTGCGCGATCAGGGTCACCCGGTCCGCGTCTACGTGCCCTACGGCCAGGACTGGCACGCCTACTCGGTGCGGCGGCTGCGCAAGAACCCGCAGATCGCCCGGCACATCATGCGCGCCGTGTTGCGCGGCGGCTGAGCGGCGGCTCAGTCACCGACGGGCAGCTCGCGGAACACGAACCCGCCGCGGGTCTCTCCCGGACCGAGGGACTCGACCCACGTCGGGGCGGGCTCGCCAGCGGGAACGACCACCAGGACCGGGGCGTCGTGCGCCCCGACAAGGGCCGCATAGGACGCTGCCACCTGGCGTGCGCTGCGCGCGTCGGTCACGCTGAACGCCACGACATGCCGCGCCGCGCGCTGCAGGAACACCAGCGGCACACCCCCCGGGAAGACGTGGACGCTCTCGGTGTCGGTCACGGCCGCGAAGGCCGTGGCGCGATCGACCTGGCTGGTGCGGCGCCGGACATCGTACTCGTCGACCGCTTGCAGCGCGGAGACCGCGAGCACGACGGCAGCCAGCCCGAGACCGAGTCTCCGGCGGCCGGGACCCGCGCCGACGGGAACCAGGGCTGCCGCGGATCCCACGGCGACGAACGGGGCGAGCAGCAGCCAGAAGTGTTCGTGTCCCGTGGCGTGTTGCGCGAAGACGACGACGTTGGCGAGCCCTGATCCCGCCAGGAGCACGAGCGGTCGGCGAATCGCCCGAGTCGTGAGCACGAGTCCGATCGGAGCGAGCAGCAGGCCCACGCCGTAGAGCGTCGGCAGGTCCACCGCGGCTGCCCGCACCCACGCGGCCGCGGAGAATGCCGGCGACAGCGCCGTGGTGCCGAGAGCCTGCCCGAGCGTCTCGGCAAGCGATGCCGGCGCTCGCGCGCGATGCAGCACCGCGAGCGAGACGAGCACGAGCGAAGCACCACCGACAGCGCGCCACCAACGCCCGCGAGGACTCCTGATCCACGCCAGCGCCAAGGGCCAGAGCGCCCCGATGTCGAGCAGCGCGGCCAGGGCGCCGGCTGCCAGTGGGGCTCCTCGGGAGAGCACCAGGGCGCGGACCAGCAAGAGCAGGCCCGGCACGGCGGCGGTCTCGTAGTTCACCAGGAGTCCGTGATGATGCCCGGCCGGGAGGCCGAGCAGGAGCAGCCCGGCGACGAGGCCGGCCGTGCGCCCCGACAGCCTCGCGAGCAGGTCCGCCGCCAGCAGCGCCGCAGCGAGAGTCAGCAGCAGCGCCACGATCCGCGCTCCGGTCTCCACCTCGGGCGCGATCCGTCCCGAGAGCTGGACCAACCAGGCCAGACCGGGCGGATGGTGCGTGTAGAAGATGGCCTCGTCCACGACGGACGGAGCGACCGGGTTGACCACGGGAACGCCCCAGGTCTGTGACCAGCCGAGGGCCTCGGCATTGCGCGCGAACAGGGCGAACATGGCGCCGCAGTTGCCGCTCTGCCCATCGGTGAACGGTCCGGCCAGCTGCCCGACGTGCAGCAGGAAGGCGGCGACGACGAGGAGCCCGGCCGCCAGGGCTCCGAGTGATCGCCCCGGGGAGTCGCTGCCGGGGGTGGATCTCCGCTCCTCGATGTGCGCCACCATTCGGCCAGCATGACGGAAGCTCCACGGCGTGCAAGGTTGACTCGGCCCTCGTGCCCTCCACACTGGGTTCTCCAGCGGGCGGGCCACCGGGAGCCCGTCCGGATCCGCGGAGGTCCCCGTGTCCGACATCCTCGCCTCGGTCCGGTCCGGCTTCGATGCTCTCGACCTGGACCCGGGATTGCGGGCCGTCGCAGAGAGCAACCTGGAGCGCTGGCTCACCGAGCCCGCCTTCGCGGCGTACGTTCCCGCGCTGGAGGACCTGGTCGAGCGCGAGCAGTTCGCCGAGCTGTTCGACGCGTTCTGGCAGGTGCTGCCGTTCGGCACCGGAGGGCGGCGAGGGCCGGTGGGCGTGGGACCGAATCGGTTCAACCCGTGGACGCTTGGCACGTCGGTGCAAGGGCACGCCGAGCTGTTGCGCGAGACGCATCCGGGTGAGGACGTCTCCGTGGTCGTGGCCTTCGACGTGCGCGAGTTCCAGGATCGCCGCGGCATCTTCGGGACCTCGCGCTCCAACCCGTTGCTCGGGCTCACCTCGCGCGAACTCGCCAGGCAGGCGGCGTGCGTGTACGTCGCCAACGGTGTCAAGGTGTCCATGCCCGATCCGGATGGTGACATGTTCCTGGCCACGCCCGAGCTGAGCTTGACCATCCGCCGCCTCGGTGCTCACGGTGGCCTCAACGTCTCGGCCTCGCACAATCACCCGGACGACAACGGCGGCAAGGTCTACAACCACCACGGTGGCCAGGACGTCCCACCTCACGACGAGATCCTGGCCCGGCGGGTCGAGAGCATGCAGGCGCCGCGCACCGTGCCGTGGGACGAAGCCCTCGCCGAGGGACGCGTGGAGTTCCTCGACCCCGCGGATCGCAGCCACTACCTCGCCGTCGTGCGCCGCCTGGCCCTGGCGCCTGAGTGCCGTGCGGGCCCGATCGTGTTCACCAACCTGCATGGCGTGGGGCTCGGCTCGGTCCTCCCGGTGCTCGAGGACGAAGGCTTCGACGTGCACCTCGTGCCGTCCCAGGCTGCGCTCGACGGAGGCTTCCCGGGCGTGGCGCACCTCGCGCCCAACCCCGAGGTCCCGACGTGCTACGGCCCGGGTGAGGCCGTGGCCGACGCCTGCGGTGCCGACCTGATCCTGGCCACCGATCCGGACGCCGATCGGATCGGCGCCGAGGTCCGCGATGCCGAGGGCCGCTGGCACTTCCTGCCCGGCAACGAGCTGCTCTGCCTCGCCCTGCGATTCGTGCTCTCGCGCCGGCGCGACACAGCGCGCCTGCCCGCCGATGCCTACGTGCTGACGACCATCGTCACCTCGCGGCTGCTGGGCACGATCGCCCGCTCCTACGGCTGCACCGTGATCGACGACCTGTGCGTGGGCTTCAAGTACATGGCCGACGTCGTCGCGCGACTCGAGACCTCGGGCTCCTGGCGGCACCTGCGTGCGCAGCCGGCGAGCCTCGTCTTCGCCGGTGAGGAGGCCCACGGCCTGATGCTGACCCCGGCCATCCGCGAGAAGGACGCCGCGGCGGCGGCGCTCGTGCTGGCCGAGTTGCACGCCGTCTGCCGGGCCGAGGGGCGCACCCTGCTGGACGAACTCGACGCGATCCACGCCCGCTTCGGTTACGTCGCGAACCGCCTGGTGAACACGGTCATGACGGGCTCGGCCGGGCGCCAACGCATGACCGCGATCCAGCAGAGCCTGCGCCGGGACCCCCCGGTGGAGGTCGATGGACGCCGGGTCGTTGCACTGCACGACCTCGCCGACACGGCGGGCTGGCGAGGCCCGCTGCTGTCCTCCACCGACTTCGCCAACCGCAACGTGCTCGTGTTCGAGTTCGGCGGTGGTCGCCGGCTGGTCGTGCGCCCCTCCGGGACCGAGCCCAAGAACAAGCTCTACGTGGAGGTCCCCGCCGCCACGCCCGTCGAGGATCTCAGCGCCGACGAACTCGCCGCGCAGCGGGAGCGTTGTGATGCCGAAGCCGACGCCCTCGGTCGCGCCTTCCAGCGCCTGATGCTCGCGCGGGTCGGTCTCGATCTGCCCGACTTCGCGCAGGCGGTCTCGGCGCTCGTCCCGCTCGACCGACGCCTCGAGTTCGCCCGACGCGACGTGCCGGTTCTCGAGCAGCGTGCGAGGCAGGGTGAGGACCTCGGGCCGTGGGTGCGTCAGGTGTTCGGGGATGTCGACGAGCGCGGGCTCTTCGCGCCGGGCGTCGGGGCCTGGCTGGCGAGCGCGGGTCTCCCGGCTCCGGTGGAGCAGGCGGTGCGCGTGGCCTTCCAGCTGCCCGCGTCGGCTGGTGACTAGCGGCCGAGGCGGTCGCCCAGCGCAGCGGTCGCGTCGGTCGCCCCGGGGTCGTCGGGCGGGAACGTGATCAGGCGATCGTACAGGGATCGCGCGCCGGACCGGGACCAGGTGGGCGCGCCGTCGGGAGAAGCGGCGAACAGCCACGCGCGCAGGACCAGCGCCGCGCCCAAGCCGGGCGCCTTGCGTTCGACGGATGTCAGGAACGCGTCGCAGCGCGCCAGCTGACCGAGCGAGAGCGCCGCGCGGGCGCCGAGCAACTCGGCGCGCACGAATCCGGCCTCGGCTTCGAGCGCGCGTTCGGCATCGGCGAGGGCCTGCTCGGCCAGGGCCGCCGCGCGGTCGGCCTGCCCCGACTCCATGGCCGCGGCCGAAGCGGCAAGCCACGCGGTTCCGATGCTGGTCCAGCCGTTGGCCAGCGTCACTGCATGATGCGGCTGCGGCAGGAAGGTGAGGAGGGCGACGACGCTGCCGATGCCGAGCGCCGCGACGCGTCGGCGGGAACCCACATCGGTGCGCCAGCGGTCGACGCCCGCGCCGACCAGCGTGGCGAGCAGCGGCACGAGCGGCAGGCGGAAGCGTTCGTAGTGGAAGAACAGCAAGGCCGTGAGGACCACCATGCCGCCGATGGCGAGGGCCGGAAGCGAGGCAGGGCCGGCGCGGCAGCGCGCACCCAGGATCCCCGCGGCCACGGCCAGGCCGAGCAGTACACCGAACGGCAGCGCGAGCACGACCAGGGGTGGGATCATCCGACGCTCGACCTCGGGGATCGACACGATGCCGGTCCCGAAGGACTCCGCCAGCGCGGCGCCGCGCAGCCCCACGCGCCGGATGAATCTCACCGGGTCCGCGAGGATCTCGCCCACCGCCTCGTTCACGTACCACCGGGAGACCGCGCCCGGGGAGAGCCTCCGGCCGGCGGCGGCCGACGCGAGGCCGGTGGCGACGTCGGACTGCTTCGCGATGTCGCCGAAGCGCACGTCGTGCGTGGCGAAGGTCCCCGAGAGCGGCGCCTGGCGATGGTTGGCGAGCCAGAGGTTCACGCCGCCGTTGTCCGAGACGACGATCAGGTCGCCGCCGCTCGTCCTCGCGTTGTGCGCCACCGAGGGGACGAGCAGCAGCGCCGCGGTGCCGAGATAGGCGAGCACGGGGCGCCAGGCGATCTTGCCGCCACCGCGCCACGCGACCCATGGCGCCAGGACCGGGACGACGAGCAGCGCCTGGGGGCGCAGCAAGGCCACGGCCGCGATGAGACCGCCGAGCAGGGCGGCCGCAGGCACCCGCGGTCGCCTGGCGAAGCCGTCCGCCACGACCAGCAGGGCCACGAGCAGATCGAAGGCGAGGGAGTCCCCGAGGAGCTTGGTCTCGAAGAAGCTGATCGGCCCGTACGCCGCGGTCAGCGTCGTGGCGACGAGTGCGCCGCGCTGCGAGCACCGCGCGCGCGCGAAGGCGAAGACCAGGCCCAGGGTCGCCGTGCCGAGCAGGGCCTGGAGCAGGTGCACGAACAGGGTCTCGCCCTGCCCGATGCCCGGAACGAGGCTCAGCAGCCACGGATAGAGCGGCGGCAGGTGGTACGGCTCCGAGGCCAGCGGGTCGGTCAGCACGCCGAGCAGGCCCTGGGCGCGCGTGAGGTAGTAGAGCCGGTCGCTGGTGAGCTGGTGCGCCAGGGGATTGCCGCCGGCCGCGGCGAGGACCACCACGAGCTTCACCAGCAGCGCCACCACGAGCAGCGCGAGCAGCCCCCGGCCGCCGTCCCGCAGGCTGGCGGCCAAGCCGTCCGGCTGGGGTGCCGGCGCGGCCGGGGCGCCGGCGCGGCGGGCGGGATGCTCCTCGGCCATCCGGGCTCCAACGCAGCGAGGGGGCTTGCTAACGTAGCAGGTCGTTGCCGCCGCTTCTCCCGGGTCGCTCGCGATGCCAGCACCCTCCGACCCGCACCGATCCGAGCCGGCACCGTCCGGTCCGGCCCTGTCGCCACGCGAGTCGCTGGGCGCGCTCCTGGTCGCCCTGCTGGCCGCCGCCGCGCTCTTCGCCGAGCCGCTCTTCGGTGATCGCTGCACGCTCTCGTTCGGCATCGACGATCCGCGCATCGACGTGCGGCCCTGGTCTCGCGCTGCCGAGGGCGTCGATCCGGCCACGCTCGGGTTGATCAACCCGATCACGCCGGACATCGACCTGTTCGTGCTTCCCGGCGCCGTGCGCATGCGGCAGTTCCTGGAACAGGGTGAGCTGCCCTCCTGGGACTCGGGGCAACTCTGCGGGTACCCGCTGGCCGGCAACGTGCCCTATCCGTACAGCTCGCCGTTGACCTGGCCGACCCTGCTCGTCGATCCGATCACGGGATTCGACGTGATGCTCTGGGTGCACACCGCGCTGGCCGCGTTCCTGGCGTGGCGCACGGCCCGGCTCTTCGGAGCGGGGAGCGCGGCGGCGGCCGTCGCCGGCGTCGGCTTCGCGCTGTCGGCCTGGATGGTGACGCGGTGGCACCTGCCCCAGATCGCCTACACGACCACCTGGTGGCCGGGCGTGCTCGGCGCGGCGGCGTGGATGCGCGCGGGGCGGCTCCGCCGAGGCGTGCTCGAGGGCTCGGCCTGCCTGGCGCTCGCGATGGTCTCGGGTTTTCCACAGGTGGCCCTGGCGGAGGGCGCGGGGCTCCTGCTCTTCACGCTCTTCGATCGCCGTCTCCGCCGCCTGCCGGTGCTCGCTGCGGTCGGCGGCGTGGGCGTTCTCGCCGCGCTGCTCGCCGCGCCGGTCTTCGCCCTCGGCGGGGCGGCCTATGCCCCGTCACTGAGGGCGACCGAGAGCGCGCGCGCGTCGACCGCCGCTCAGGGCCTGCCGCCGGCCGCGCTGGTCGGCCTGCTCCTGCCCGAGTTCTTCGGGCGCCCCTCGGACTTCGCCTCGCCCGACCCGCCCGCGCCGCGCATGGAGGACCACCTGCCGCAGCGCCTCTTCTGGAGCGACGACGTTCAGGACAACGTGGTCGAGAACGCGGTGTACCCGGGACTGGCCGTGGTGGTCCTGGCGCTGTTGGCCTTGCGCGTCGGGGGCGATGCCCGTCGGCTCGTGTGTCTCGGGTTCGTCGCGGTGGGGGTCTCGACGGCCTGGCCGTATCTGGCGGACTCGATGCCGGGGCTCGCGGCGCTCGGGGCGGGCAACATCAAACGACTGCTCGTGCTGTGGGCGGGGACCGCACCCCTCGCGGCGGCGCTCGCCCTGCAGGCCGTGCTCGACGGTCGGGTGCGCGCGCCGACACTCACCGCCGTGGTGCTCGTCGCCGTGACCCTGGCCGTGCCCTTCGGCGTGACCTGGCTCGACGCTCCCGGAGCCGTCGAGTTCGCGTCCCGGCTCGAGAGCCAGGCCGTGCACCAGGTGCTCATGCTGCTCCTGCTCCTCGGCGGCCTGATGCTCTTGCCGTCGGGCGGGGACCTCGCGCGCCCTGCGGTCGAGACGTGGAAGGCGTGGCTCCCGGCGCTCGTCCTGGCCGTGGATCTGGGAGGGAACGCCCTGGCCTTCAACCCGTTTCCGGTGCAGCCCTCCGAGGCGTTCGCGACACGACGCACGCTCGAGAGCCTGCAAGCGCGTGAGGGTCGGGTCGCGGTGCTCGGCGGCTCGAACCTGCTGCCTCCCACAGCGGCGACCACGTTCGGCATCCGCAGCGTGCACGGCGTGGCGCCCATGGTGGGAACCCGCGTCGTCGAGTTGCTCGAGTGCGTCCAGGCCGGACTCGCCGATCGCCGCGATCCGCGCATCGTGCGGCCGTTCAGCTCGGCCGCGGCCCTCGACCATCCGGTGCTCGATCTGCTCGGCGTGGACACGGTCGTGCATGCCGATCCCGCCCTGCTCGAGGCGCCCGGTGCGCGCGTGATCTTCGCGGACGAGCGCGAGGGCCTGGCGGTGATGGCGCGAGCGGGAGCCGGGCCGCGGGCCTTCGTGAGCGGGGGGGCGCAGGTGGTGCCCGATGCGGCCGCGCGTCGGGCCTGGTTGTCGTCGCCTCCGGTCGAGATCCACGCCAGCGTGCTGCTCGAGGTCGCGCCCACGGGTCTGGACCTGTCTGCGGTGGGTGCGTTCGATGCGGTCGAGGTCGTGGCTTCACCCAACCGCTTCGAGATGCAGACGGACAGCGCCTTCGACGGCATCCTCGTGCTCACCGAGGCCCACGATGCGGGCTGGCGGGTCACGGTGGATGGGGAGTCGGCCAGCGTCCTCGTCGCCGACCATGCGTTGCTGGGTGTGCCCCTGCCGTCCGGGAGGCACCGGGTCGTGTTGAGCTACACACCGCCGGGCCTCGGCCTGTCCGTCGCGGCCACGGGGCTGGCCCTGGTGATCTGGTTCGCGCTGCTGCTGGCCGGGCGTCGTCGCGCCACGCCCGGTGGTCTTGCCTAGCCGTCCTCCTCGCCACCGCGGCGGAGGGACAGGGCCTCCTCGACGTCCTCGACCGTCGGTTGGGCATGGCCCCCCAAGGCAGCGAGGCTGCGCGCCACGCCGACCGTCCGGGCCACGCCGCGCCCCGAGAGGGCGAAGCCGATGACCGCCGCCTCGAGCGCGCGCCGCACCGGCGACGAGAGCGGCGCGTCCGGCTCGGCTGCCAGCTGCCGTCGCGCCTCGGCGACGCGCGGGGCCACGACGGCGCTCGGTTCCCCATCCACCGGGGCGAGCAGTGTGGCGTGCGGTGCGACGGGAACATCGACGCGCAGGTCGAACCGATCCCACAGCGGGCCGCTGATGCGCTGGCGATAGCGCGCCAGGTCACGCGGCGTGCACTTGCATCCGCGTCGCGGGTGACCCCGATCGCCACACGGGCAGGGGTTCATCGCTCCGACCAGCTGGATGCGTGCGGGAAACTCCGCCGTGCGACCGGCTCGCGCGAGTCGCACGCGCCCGTCCTCCAGCGGTTGGCGCAGCGCCTCGAGTTGTCCGCGCGGGAACTCGCTCATCTCGTCGAGGAACAGCACGCCGGCGTGGGCCAGGCTGACCTCTCCAGGCAACAGCGGCCGACCGCCGCCGATCAGCCCGGCGCGCGAGATGGTGTGGTGTGGTGCACGGAACGGGGGGTGCCGGATGACCGTGGTCGCGGCGCCCCGGGCCAGGCCGTGCAGGGCGCTGGCTTCCAACGAGCGCGTCGCGTCGAGGGGCGGCAGGAGGCCGGGCAGCCGCTGGGCGAGCATCGTCTTCCCGGTGCCGGGGGGGCCGACGAGCATCAGGTTGTGCGACCCGGCGGCCGCCACTTCCAGGGCGCGACGGGCCGTGGCCTGCCCGCGGATGTCGATCAGGTCGAGGAGGCGCGGCCGGGACTCCCTCGGCCTCGGGGGCTTCGGCGCGGGGGCGCCACCGAGCACGGCCAGCGCCTCCGGCAGGTCGCGCACCGGCTCGATGTGCAGGCCGCTGACGAGAGCCGCCTCGCCGCCGTTCTCCCACGGCAGCATGAGTCGACGGCGGCCCCGCCGTCGCGCCTCGAGCGCCAGGGTCAGGGCGCCTCGCACCGGTCGGATGCGTCCGTCGAGGCCCAGTTCGCCGATCACGTCGCGATCCTCGAAGCACGCGGGCGACAACTCGCCCGACACCAGCAGCAGACCCAGGGCGAGCGGCAGGTCGAGACCGCCGCCCTCCTTGGGCTGGTCCGCCGGCGCGAAGTTCACCAGCACCGAGCGGCGGGGAAGCGGCAGGCCGAGCGCCGTGAGGCATCCCCGGATGCGATCGCGGGCCTCACGCACGACCCCACCGGGCAGCCCGGTGAGGATGATGCGCTGCATCAGTCCGCCGGTGAACTGCAACTCGAGTTCCACCGGTTGCGCGCGCGCCCCGTCGAGGCACAGCGTCCCGATGCGAGAGGACGCGGTGCGTGGGTGGGTGGCGCAGCGAGCGATGGGGTCCTCACCGGCGTCACCGAGCGAGGGCGTCTTGGTGCTCATGGGATCCAGTTCTCCCACGGGCTCGCGTCCTGCTCCCGCGCCAGGAAGACGAGTGCGCCGACGAGCGCCAGGGCCAGCAGGACTCCCGGGATCGGTAGCTGAGTCGGCCGCAACGTCTCCGGCGACAGTCCCGCGAGCACGGCCACGGCCGATTCGAACCCGGCCAACGCCCCGTCGAGAATCGGTCCCGTGAGCGGGTCGAGAAGCTCGGCCGCGGAGCCCGGCAGGACGGCGATGACCGACGTCGCGAGGATCACCGCCACGAACGGCGCGAGCAGCGGCGTCCACAGCACGCCCCACGGCTGGATCTCGCCGAAGGTCGAGGCGCACAGGGGCGCGGTCCCGAGGAACGCACCGACCGGCGCGATCCAGGCGGCCCCCCAGCGTTGCCCGATCCGCCCCACGGCGATCATCCCGGCGACGGCGAGAAACGAGAGCTGGAACGAGAGGCTGGCCGCGAGGAGCGGGTTCCAGGCCAGCATGATCAACGCGCTGCTCGCCAGTCGCGGGTAGGCCGCCGGCCGTCTCCCGAGTGCCGCGCCGACGCGGTCCAGGACCCAACCGAGAAGCGCCCGCACGAGGGGTGGCCGGGGCCCGGACAGGCTCACGAAGAGCAGCAGCAACAGGCCACAGGGGACCCCCTGACGACGGAACACGGTCCCGGTGAGAGCGGCGATCATGCTGGACACCAGGCCCACGTGCAGCCCGCTCAGGACGAGCAGGTGCATCGTCCCGGTCCGGAGGCACCGCGCCTTGACCTCGAAGTGCAGATCCTCGCGGCGCCCCAGCACCAGCGCCTCGCACAGGCCGACGTGGTCGGGGGCCACGAGTTGGCGGATGCGCGTCCGCACCACGTCGCGCCAGGTCTCGGGCCACACCGGGCCGGGCGGGCCGAGCGAGGACACGTCGACGGCGAGCAGCCGTCCATCCTCCTGCCGCACGCGCGCGAGGACCTGGACCGGTGTGCCGGGCACGGGCCTGGCCACCGCGCCGGCCCACTCCAGGGCGACGTCCCCGCCGGTCGTCTCGACGACGCCGTGGCGCTGCCCGGGAGGGTGGCGCCAGACGCCGGTGAGCCTCACGGCGGCGGCCGGCGCTCCCCGCACCGTAGGCGCGGCGGCGGCCGGCCCGGAGAGGTCCTCGCCCCGCGCGAGGAGCGCGGCCACGGCCAGGGCCCCGAGGGCACAGCGGCCGGCCGGGCGGGCCCGTCGCCAGAACAGGAACACGCTGGCCAGCCCCCAAGGCGGGGGTGCTGCCAGGGCCAGCAGCGCGGGGAGGATGAGCGGCGGAAGATGCACGACGAGCAGCCGGACGGACCGGCCGTGCCGGCGTGACCCGAGCGGGTAGACTGCGCGCCATGGAGCGCACCGGGTTCTTCGCAGGGTCCTTCGATCCGCCCACCCTCGGCCACCTCGATCTCGTCCGTCGGGCGTCACGCCTCGTGGACCGGCTCGTCGTGGGAATCGGGCGCAACGTCGAGAAGCGCGCCTGGCTCGCGGTGGAGCAGCGCCAGGCGTTGCTGCGTGAGCTCGTGCCGGTCAGCGTGGAGGTGGTGGTGTTCGACGGCCTCGCGGTCACCGCCGCGCGTGCGGCGGGGGCGACCCTGCTCGTGCGCGGCGTGCGCTCGGGGGCCGACATGTCGGCGGAGATGACCATGGCCCTCGCGAACAGCCAGCTCGACGAGACGCTCGAAACGGTCATGCTGGTCACGTCGCCCGACGTGGCTCACGTCAGTTCACGGCTCGTCCGCGAAGTGCATCGCTCGGGCGGGCCGGTGGAACGCTTCGTGCCGCCCGAAGTGGCCCGCGTGCTGGCACGCCTCGAGGAGCAGGGATGAGCCCGCGTGAGAGCATCGCCACCGACGACGCGCCCGGGGCGATCGGCCCCTACAGCCAGGCCATCGCCGTGGACGGCTGGGTGTACACGTCCGGGCAGATCGCCCTGGATCCGCGGACGGGGGAACTGGTGGGGGACGATGCGCCGGCGCAGACCCGGCAGGTCCTGAGCAACCTCGTGGCCGTGCTGGCTGCCGCCGGCTGCACCCCCGCGGACGTCGTGCGCACGACGGTGTTCCTCGCGGACATGGGGGACTTCGCTGCGGTGAACGAAGTCTATGCCACGGTCTTCGGAGGGGACGCCCCTCCGGCTCGGGCCTGCGTCGCCGTCAAGACGCTGCCTCGTGGCGGGCTCGTCGAGATCGACGCTGTCGCGCGGAGGGGCTGAGATCGACGGCCTTGCGGATCGCCTGCTCGCCGTCGTGGCGATGGTGACGGCGGTGCGGCCGATCCTGCGGGGCACGCTCGGTGCGCGCAGTCACCTCGCCTGGAAGCGCGCGGCCGTGCTGGGCATCGGCGGGATCTCGGCCATCGTCGGCGCCGTCGGACTGATGGCGCTGCGCAGCCTGCTGTTCGACGCGACGTTCATGGTGCCGACCGGGCTGGGCGCGACGCTGGCCTTCTTCGGTGGCATGCTCGGGATGGCGACGGTGCTCGCGCCTCGCGGCGCCGAGGGGCTCTCCGAGGACTCGGCGATCCGGCACGCGACCCAGGCGTTGGCCATGGGCCTGTACGTGGTGGCCCCGCGACTGACCCTGCTCGGACTGGGGGGGACACGCCTCGCGCGGGCCGCCCTGCCGTGGACCGTGGCGCGCGCTCGCTGGCTCTCGGTGGCGGAGGGGCTGGCGCTGGTCCTGCTCACCTTGATCCCCCGTGAGGAGACCCTGGGCGGGCTGCTGCAGCTGGCGCGCGTCCCGGCTTGAGGGGCCCGGTCGCGCCCCACGAAGGACACATCGGGAGGCCGGCGTGGTGAGGTCGGGCGCCGTCGTTCGATTCGTTCGCAAGTCCCTTGCTGACAAGTCTTTGCGATGTCTCAGGGGCGGTTGACACGTGTTCAGGGCGTCTTTAGGGTGCCCTGTCCGAACTCGATGCCGATCACGCCTGGCGGGAGCCCGTTGCAGGGCACCCCCAGGCCGGTACCCGAGGCGGAATCCACCACCTCTCCCCCGGGACGTCCCCATGAGCCTCCGCCCGTCCACCTTGCTGCTCGCCGGTCTGCTTCTCGGCCTCGCGACGACCCCCGCCTTCTGCGCCTCGTCTGGTGGCGAGGATGACGACAAAGGCCTCATCGGCCGCGGCGGCATGCGCCCCGAGGACGTGCAGGGCCCCGGCACCGTCGAGCCCGACATCTATCGTCCCGACGGCAGGACGGCCAAGCCGGCCCTCGGCGGGCGCGTCGTCATGCACATCGCCAGCCAGCCGCCGATGCTCAACTTCGCGCTCGACAACTCGGCGGTGACGCGCTGGATCCTGATGGACGTGCACGCGGCCCTGCTGCGCTTCAAC
>JAJDER010000011.1 GCA_029259725.1 Planctomycetota bacterium
CCTGACCCTCGCGGCCCTCCTCGCCGCCTCCACGTCGGCCCTGGCCGGCGATCCCGTGAGCCTCACCGCCCTGGGCGCCGAACATGCGCACTCGGACGGCGCCTCGGTCCTGTCCCTCGCCACCGGCTCGGTGCCGAATGCCGCCGGCAACAGCGTCTACGCCGGCACCATCGGCGTCGCCTCCAGCATCTGCGGCACGGCTGCCGCCCTGGGAGACGGCGAAGCCGAGAACTTCGGTGGCGTCGCGGTGTTCCTCAGCGCGCGTGCCGCCGCGGCCCTGGCTCCGCTGCCCTTCCAGGAGGACTGCGTGCTGCACGCCTGGGGCTTCGGCTACGCCGACCCGGCGCCGGACCCGTGCATCGATCCCTCCGACCACGCCGCGCTGATGGCCCTCACCGGCGAGACCGGCTCCATCCCGATCGTCCCCTCGGAGACCAAGGCCAGCATGGACGGCCACTTCGGGACCTACGCCCTGGGAGGCTCGACGGTCGGCACGGCCGGTGACGTCGTGGTCGACGTGCTCTTCGACGATGCGGCCGACACGATCAGCTTCGTGTTCGCAGCCGGCTCCTCACTCGACATCGAGGACGCGGGACTCACCTCGTACTCGGTCGGCCTCTGCGTGCGCTCGTCGGTGCTCGGCGTCACCCGCACGCTGAGCCTGGACGAGACCGGCACCTACAGCTTCGCCGGCGGCTGGTCCCTGGCGGACCTGAGCGTGACCAACTCCGGCTCGACCACCGACATCGACGTGAGCGGCCTCTCGTTCACCGTGTCCGTGCCGGGCTACGACGTCGAGGACTTCGAGGCCGTCGACTACGTGCTCGAGATCCCCGTCGTCGCGGTCATCGATCCGCCCAGCCCGTGGGAGGACCTCGGCGGCGGCAAGATGGGCAGCGGTGGCACGACGCCGCACCTCTCGGGTTCGGGTCCGCTCACTCCGGCCTCCGTCGCGGTGCTCACGCTGACGGATGCGTTCCCGTTCAGCAGCACGGTGCTGATCGTGGGCCTCGCGTCGATCAGCATCCCCTTCAAGGGCGGCGTGCTCGTGCCCAGCCCCGACTTCGTGATCGGCGGCCTGCCCACCGACGGCACCGGCTCGATGGTGCTGCCCGTGATCTGGCCCGCCCTGCCCCCGGGCATGCCGATCTTCTTCCAGCACTGGGTGAGCGATCCCGGTGTCGCCAACGGCCTCTCCGCCAGCAATGGATTGAAGGGCACGTCGAAGTGACAGCGTGATCGTCCAGGAGTCGGTCTTCGGAACGACTCGCAGGGCCCTCGGGGATCGGATGCCCCGGGGGCCCGCTTCGGTCCACGGCGGCGTGGGGTTCTGACCGCGCCCCGTCCTCGGATCACAACCGCTCGATCGTCGCCGGGTCCGCGCGCAGCACGAGCAGGTCGCCGTGCCGCTCGACTTCGCCATCGACCCGCACCGGCTCGGCCACCAGCTCCAGCACCGCGTCGTTCACCGGCTCGCCGTCGGCCCCGACGAGCACGAGGTGGGCGATGCGCTCACCGTCCTGCACCACGAGGATCGGCGGGATGCCTCCGGCGATACAGCGGATGGCGCAGGCCTTGTGGGTCTTGAGACGGCCGGGCTTCATCACGCCCAGGAAGCACTTGCTGTCGACGATCTCGCCGATGAGCGTGAAGCGGCCGAGGGAGCGGGGCGACTCGGCCACGGTCTCGCCTGGGTTGCCTGGGTCGCCGGCCTCGCCTGGGCCGCCAGCGTCACCATCGGCGAGCAGCTCCAGCGGGTCCTCGGAGAGCTCGATCATGGTGCGGCCGTCGGCGTAGATGAGCGTGCCGTGCACGCGCACGTGCCGCCCGTCCATGCCGGCCACGCGCGCGGCGGCGCCGACCTTGCCCAGCTCGACCAGCAGGTAGCGCGAGTCCTCGGGCACGCCGGCCACGGGCGTTCCGCCACGCGGGACCTCGAGGTGTGGCACCGGATGCTCGCGCAGCACGCCGGTGAAGCTGCGCAGCTCGAGGAACTCGAACACGCCCGGCCCGTAGGGCGGCTGGCTGACCACGAGCGCGACGCCCGTCCCGATGCCGAGCAACACGAGCACCGACACGAGAACCTTGAGGAACGGGCGCATCGACGCCGGCGCGCGCTCCGCATAGCCGATGTAGAAGTCACGCGCGTCGCCGGTCATGCAGGCATCCTCGCCGGCTCGACGCGAGTGCCCGCCGGAAGCGGGACCGAAGCCACGAACACGCGGCCGCCGCGCACCGCCACGCGGAAGGTCGGGATGCGCTCGTCGAAGGGCGGCGGCGAGCAGCCGGTCTCGGGCTCGTACTGGTAGCCGTGCCAGGGGCAGGTGATGCAGCCGTCGATCACACGCCCCTCGGCCAGGGGACCGTTCTGGTGCTGGCACACGCCGGACACCGCGGAGACCTTGCCGTCGTGGAGGAACACGGCCACGCGCTCCCCGGCGACGAGGGCCGCGTGACCCTCCCCCTCCACCAGCTCCGCCAGCGCGGCGACATCGACCATCCCGGCCGTGACGCTCCCGGTCGCGTCGAGGCCGGGGGCACCCGGTGCGTCGCCAGCCGGGCGCGTGGCCCGCTGGAGTCGCGCGTCCGTGCGGCTCTCGCGCGTCGCCGCCGCCAGGTGCAGAGCGCCCACTGTCAGCACGCCGACACCGAGCATCCCGGCCAGGACCGGGGAGGCCTCCGCGGCCAGCACGCCCAACGCCACGTGCGCGATGACCAGCGCGTAGGCCGCGTACACCAGCATGTGCAGAGCCTTCCACACGGGCGGTGTGAGCTGCGCCAACCAGAAGTCGTGGCTCGTCGTCGCCATGAGCGCCAGGATCAGCAGCGCCGCGAAGCCCAACGGCTGGAACGGGAAGTCCGCCAGGCTCGACCAGCCCCCGCCGCCCGCGAGCACGCTCACGATCGGGTTGACCGCGCTGGCCGTGTGGTAGAGCAGCGTGGCCAGGCCGCCGTGCGCGAGCGCCAGCACGAACATGACCACCCCCAGGTGCCGGCGGTTGTAGAGCAGCGGCAAGAAGCGGGTGTCGAACCGACAGAGCGGGCCGATGCAGAGGATCACGTGCAGCAGCACCAGCGCGAGGGTGCCGGCGCCACGGATCATCAGCGACTCGGCGGTCGCGCCCGGCTCCAGCGCGGCGCCGACGCCGACGAAGGCGCCGAGATAGGTCAGCACGCCCAGCAGGATCGCGAGGTCGTAGCGCTTCTTCTGGGGGTTCCAGCCGACAGCCCGGTAGGCGTGACTCATCGCGCGGCCTCGCCGGGCCGTTCGGCCAGGGACAGGTCGAGCTCGATGAGTCGAGCACCGTGTGCCAGGGTCGTGAGGATCAACCGGCCCCGCAGCTCGAGAGCTTCGACGGGCAGGGGCAGGACCACCTCGCGCCCGGCGGACAGGGCGCCCAGCAGGCGCGCGCCGCGGGGCAGCAGGCCGCGCTCCGCGAAGTCCTCGGAAGCGTCGGAGTCCGCGGCGCGCGCCGGTGCCCAGTGCAGCAGGACATCGGGCAGCGCCGCGGGTGCATCGATCCGCGCGACGATACCGCCGACGTCCGCGCGCGACGTGTTGGTCAGCAGCAGGAAGCGGTAGCCCACGTCGCCGTCCGTTCCCTCGAGGGTGCCGATGAGCCAGGTCAGGGCCTCGGTGTCGATGACCTCGAGCGCAAGGCGCGCTGGAACCTCGGACGCGGTGATGCCCGGCCGGCGTTGAAGCAGGCCGACACCCAGCAGCAGCGCCGCCGAGGCGAAGCACAGGAGCGTGAGCCCGCAATGCCGACGTCGCAGTCGCCGGATCATGGCGAACCTGCCGCGCCGGTGTGCGTCCCACCGGCAGCGTCTCCGGCAGCGGCCCCGGCAGCGGCCGAAACAGCCTCGCCCGCGGCGTCGCGGTGGGCGTTGCGCTCGATCGGCGGCGCGCCGGTCGCGCCGATCCAGCGTCGCAGCAGCAGCGGCCAGAGCAGGATCGAACCCGGCAGGATCAGCAGCCGGAAGCCGAGCGTGCCCCCGGCGGCGTTCGAGTCGACGCGACCCGCGCCCACCCACACGAAGGGCACGGCGAAGAGCAGTCCCAGCCCGAGGTAGACGCCGAGAGCGGTGACGAGTCCCTCGGCGACATCGATCGCTTCCATCCGGTTCCCCCGGCCGGCGCCCGCCGGACGGCCCCTCCGATGGCGTCGGCCCACCCAGGTTACGCACCCGGATCGCCGGCGCGCGACGACCTTCGCTCGCCCGCAGCGGTCACCGCCGGCGGCCCACGCTGGGGAGCATGCCCCACGCCGGCACCGCCCTGCCCAGGAGGCGCCCTGATAGACTGTCCCGGCCGGTCTGCTCCCCCCGAACGTCCGGCCCCCCCGAACCCCCATCCGTCGGCCCCCGAACCGACACCGGAGGATCCTCCATGGCATCCCGCCCGCTCTCCGTCCGCATCGCGCCGACGCTCGCGCTGTTCTCCGCGCTCGCCCTGCCCACGACCGCGGCGGCCCAGGTGGCCTCACCGTGGCTCGACGACGTCGCGCTGCTGCACCAGGTCGGCGTGGGCCAGGCGCAGGTCCAACTCCTCGACCTGCCGGCGATCACCACCACCGAACTCGCGCTCGACATCCAGCTCGGCCACGAGGCGCACACGCTGCTCTTCGCGCCGCACTCGATGCGCTCGGCGGACTTCACGCTCATCGCCGTCGGTCGCGACGGCCCCGAGAGCGTCGAGCCCGGCCCCCTCACCACCGTGCGCGGCAGCCTGGCCGGCGAGCCCGGCAGCGTCATGGCCGGTGCGCTCGTCGACGGTCGCATGGAGGCCCTCATCCGCCGCGCGGACGGCACGCTCTGGGGCATCCAGGCCGTGCCCGGCGCCGCCGACCGACGTGAGCACGCGGTCTACACCGGGGCCGATCTGCTGCCCCACGACGGCACCTGCGGAACGCCCGAACTCCCCGGCGCCGGCACGCCCCCGACGGCGGGCGCCGCGGACGGCGGCGCGGCCACGAAGGTCTGCGAGATCGCCTGCGATGCGGACGTGGAGTACTACGAGTCCAACGGCAGCTCGGTCCCCCAGACCGAGGCCGACATCGAGTCGATCCTCAACTCGACCGAGGTGATCTACCTCTTCGACGCGCTGATCCGCTACGAGATCACCACGATCATCGTGCGCACCACGGAGAACGATCCTTACAGCAGCACCAGCCCGAACACGCTGCTGGGGCAGTTCGACAGCCACTGGAGCAGTCAGCAGCAGGGCATCCAGCGCGACATCGCGCACCTGTTCACGGGCAAGGACATCGACGGCGGCGTGATCGGCATCGCCAAGCTGTCCACGATCTGCAGCCAGAACAACGGCTTCGGGCTGTCGCAGTCGCAGTTCAGCAACAACTTCGCGAGCCGCGTTGCGCTCACCGCCCACGAGCTGGGGCACAACTGGAGCGCGGCGCACTGCGACGGGCAGGGTGATTGCTCGATCATGTGCTCGGGCCTCGGCGGCTGCACCGGCGTCATCACCAGCTTCGGCAACAGCGCGATCAACTCGATCCTGCAGGAGAAGAACTCCTCGGGTTGCCTCGCCGACGGTGCGCCCGCGGACGGCCCGTCGATCTCCTCGATCAACCCGACCTCGCTGCAGATCTTCTCCGGCGGCGGCCTCACCATCCACGGCAACGAGTTCCTGGGCGCGACCTCGGTCAACATCGGCCCGGACGTCTACGGCCTGGGTGAGTTCACGATCGAGAGCGCGACCCGCATCCAGGTCACGCTCGACGATCCGTCGCAGCTCGGGGAGGTCGTCGTGAGCGTGACCAACCCGATCGGCACGAGCAACACCGCCACCTTCACCTGGGCCGGAGCCCAGCCGCCCGTCCTCGTGGTGCCGCAGTTCTGGACGACCGTCCAGCCCTACTCCTGGCTCTACGCCGGCGACCAGGGCGACACCGCCTACCTGATCATCAGCCTGTCGGCGAGCTCCTTCCAGTTCGCCGGTTGGAGCATCCTGGCCGCGCCGATCATCCTCAACGTCGAGGTGCTCGGGCCCAGCGGTGCCAGCAGCCTGTCCACGGACCTGCCGGCCTCGGCCGTCGGGCTCACGTTCCACAACCAGATCGTGACCTTCGACACGGCGATCGTCGGCGCCTCGGCGATCAAGAGCACGACCGTCCTGTTCTGATCCACGGCGCTCGCGCGTCCGCGAGTCAGCGCAGGGCGGCGATGCGGGCGTCGGCCAGCTCGACAGCGACGTGGTGCGACGACCGGCCCTCGCGGCGCGCACGCTCGACGATCTCCCTCGCCAGGGCGCCGATGCCCGCGATGCGCTCCTCGACGCGTTCGCCCTGGCCCAGCGCCCGCGAGGCTCCCACCGCCGCGGCGCCGGCGTTGGCGATGATGTCGGGCACGTAGTCGATGCCCCGGGCCAGCAGCGCGTCGGCGTCGGCAGGGGTCGCGAAGGGATTGTTGGCCGCGCCGCAGACCAGGCCGCAGCGCAGACGCGGGATCGTCTCGGCGTCGAGCACCGCGCCGGCGGCGCAGGGCGCGAAGACATCGGCCTCGACGGCGTAGATCTCGGCGGGCGAGACGATGCCCCCGGAGGCGCCCACGCGGGGCGAGCTGTCCGCCAGGCGCGGCTCGGCGGCGATGACGTGCACGCCGGCGGCGATCAGCGACTCGGCCAGCGGGCCACCCACGGCGCCGAGCCCCTGGATGGCGACGCGCTTCGGGTCGGGGCAGATCGCGCGCAGCGCCGCCTCGACGCCGCGCGCGGTGGCCTCGCCCAGACCGGCGCAGGCGACGTAGCCGGTGGCCTGGCGCAGTGCGACGTCGTCGGCCTCGGTGAAGCCGTAGTCGGGCCCGCAGTGGTAGCGGCCGCCGAGCGACTGCACGAAGGCGCCGAGCGCGCGCACCGACGCCGCGCGATCCCAGTCGGCTGCGCCTGCACCCGCGCCCGTACCGGCGCCCGCGCCCGTACCGCCCGCGCCGGGGATCATGATCACGCTCTTGCCACCGCCGCCCTCGATGCCGGCCAGCACGACCTTGCGCGACATGCCGCGTGAGAGCAGCTTGGCGTCCTCGAGCGCGTCGGCCTCCGAGGCGTAGCGCCGGATGCGGATGCCGCCGAAGGCGTGGCCGGCCAGCACGGCGTGCAACGCCACGAACGCGACCGCGCCCCCGACGTCCACGCGGAACACCTGCTCCCAGCCGGGAACATCGATGAGCTCTGCGGGCGGGACCGGGCTCGGCGCGCCGGGGGCGGAACAGCTGGAATCGGGAGCGCTCATCCGGGCGAGTCTAGCGACGGCGGGGCCGAGCAGTGCCGCGGGTGCACGTCAGCTCCCGGCGGCGGGCTCGGCGTCCGGTTCCGGACGGTCGCGGACCAACCGCCGCGTGGCCCCGAACACGCTGAGCGCCCCCGCGGCGGCAACCAGCGCGGACCACGCGGCGGCCACGGTGTCGTCGAGCAACCACCAGCCCAGGCCGAGCATCGCGCCGTAGGTGAGCGCGAGTCCTCCGAGCACGCCGGCCACCACGAACCAGCCGTCGCCCGCGGGTCGCACCTCGGGCGCGAGCCGCGCCACCGGACCCCAGGCGCCGATCGGTCGAACGCGGCGGTAGAAGGGCACCAGCGTCGTGGGGTCGGGCGTCGGCGTGACCAGCAGCGACAGCAGCGCGCAGGCCGCCGAGACCACGACCACGAGCACCAGCCGCCCCTCGGGCGCGAGCACGCCGTCGGGCGACAGCGAGCCGAGCGACCAGGTCGTCCCCCACCACTCGTCGGCGAAGGTCAGCACCACGGTGCTCACGCTGCTCGCGAGCATGGCCGCGATCTCGGTGCTCGCGCGCACGCGCCACCACATCCAACGCATGACGTAGACCGGGCCGACGCCGCCCAGGAAGGCGAGGAAGAACAGGAACAGGTCGCTGATCGAATCGGCGTAGAGAGCCATCACGCCGGCCAGGGCCAGGACCACCACGCAGGCCGCGCGGGCCACGGCGACGTAGTGGCCCGAGGTCGCGTCGGGCTTCACGAAGCGGCGGTACACGTCGTTCACGAAGAAGGACGCGGCCAGGTTCACGTGGGTGTCGATGGTCGACATGAACGCCGCCAGCAGCGAGGCCACGACCAGGCCCAGCAGGCCGGCGGGGAGCAGCGCCGTCATCATGGCCGGGTAGGCGCGCTCGGAATCGGTGGCGGCGACGACGCTGTCGAGGGCGACGTGGTCGCCGACGGCCACGCCGGCCACGGGCACCCAGGCGCCCGTGGCGTCCCAGCTGACGTCGACGGTCGCACGCGGCGCCAGGCCCACGCGGGTGGCGGCGTCGGCGGCCTCGAGGACCGGCGCGTCGTCGGCGAAAGGCGCGACGACGATGTGGTCGCTCTCCACCGCGACGACCTCGCCCTGCACGGGCGAGCGCACCTCGATCGGCGGGAACACGATCAGCGACGCGAGGGCCACGACGATCCAGGGCCACGGTCGCAGCGCGTAGTTGGCGAAGTTGAACCACAGCGCGGCCAGCAGTCCGTGGCGCTCGTCCCGGGTCGCGGCGATGCGCTGCACGACCACGCCGCCGCCGTCCACGCCGTCCTTGGCCCACCACGACAACCCGAGGGACACCGCGAACGCCGCGAAGGGCACGGTCCAGAAGGACGCGTCCACGAACGACCCGTCGCCCGCCGCGGGGAAGAAGGACAAGGTGTGCGCGTTGAAGCCGGGGCCGTCGGAGGCCGCGAGCAACCCCTCGGCGCCACCCACCGCGGCCCAGGCCAGGACCGCGAGCCAGATCGCGCCGACCATCGCCATCACGAACTGCAGCATGTCGGTCATGACCACGCCCCACAGCCCGGACAGCAACGAGTACGACAACGCGATCAGGCACGCGCTGGCCACGGCCACGTCGGGATCGACGCCGAGCAGCACCTCCATGATCTTGCGCGCGGCGAGGATCACCCAGCACAGCGTGATCGTGTTGGTGATGCCCGCGTGGAACACGCCCAGGAAGCCGCGCAGCATCGAGGCGCCGCGATCGCCGTAGCGCAACTCGGCCAGCTCGGCGGTGGTCATCACGCCGCCGCGTCGCCACAGGCGCGCGAAGAGGAACACCGTCAGCATCCCGCCGATGGCGAAGCACCACCACAGCCAGTTGCGCCAGATGCCGTCGGTGCGCACCCATTCGGAGACCACCAGGGGCGTGTCGGCCGCGAAGGTCGTGGCCACCATCGAGGTGCCCGCGATCCACCAGGGCAGGCTGCGCCCCGTGAGGAAGAACTCGTCGACGTTCTCACTCGCGCGTCGGTTGAGCGCGATGCCCACCCCCACGGCGAAGACCACGTAGGCACCGACCACCAGCCAGTCGAGGAGTTCGAGCTGCATGGGCGGCAAGCCTACCGGCCACGCACCCACCGACCGAGGGGAGTCGATCACCGCGTCGAGCGATCGGATTGTGGAGAGCGGGAGGGCTCCCTGACTCCACGGGGCGCGCGCCCTCGATCAGGCCCTCTCAGGGCTGGATCGGCTGTGGAGAAACTCGTGGAGAAACGCGCCCCTACCGTCCGCTGCCGCGCTCACGCACCCGCTCGCTGAGGTCGGTCAGGGCGCGAGCGTAGAGCATGCGCGCAGCGTCGGCGGTGGGCGAGTCCATCCACTCGGCGACCTGCTTCCAGGATCCACCCTCGTATTCGCGGTGCAGGATCACGTCGCGGTAGTCCTCGCGCAGGTCGGCGAGACAGGCCTCGAGCAGGGCGCGATCCTCACCCAGGGCCACGACGACCGAAGGCGACGGGTCGTCACCCCCGAGGTCGCGCTCGATGTCGCTGCTGTGCTCGGGGTCGGGCGCGGCGAGCGGCACTTCGCGGCGCCGGTCGCGCTTCTGCGCCGTGACGTGATCGTGCGCGTCCTGGATCTGCCGCTCCGCGATCCGCGCCAGCCAGTGGATCAGGCTGCTCTCGTCGCGCACCTCGAAACGCTCGAAGCCGCGCACCGCCGCGATGAAGGTGCCCTGCAGGATGTCGCCCGAGTCCATGTAGCGACGCAGGTTCACGCCGAGCTTGATGCGGATGATGCGGCGCACGCGTTCGTAGTAACGATCCACCAGGTCGTTGAGCGCTCCCTGGTCGCCGTCCTGGGCCGCGCGCACGAGGTCCATCGAGGGCACGTCGTCGACGCCCTCCGCACGCGTCTCGCCCCCGCGCTCGCCCCCGCGCTCGCCCTCGCCGGCAGTCCCCGTCTCTTTCATCGCCTTCCCAGCCCTGGCCCCGGTCCGAATCTCGCGAATCAGACTCCCGGTCCCGTTCGCGATCCTGATGATACCCCTTCGTTCGATCCCTCACCCCCTTTCCGCTCAGGCCCCCGAAGGCACCGCCGTCTCCCGTGGCGCCGACGTGACGCCACATCTCCCCCGAACCGACTCCCCTGCAAGGGTGGAGCTGCATGACCGACAAGGACGACACGCGCTTGGACGACGGGAGGGACGAACGCTTCCCGTCCCTCTCCGATCTCGTCGCGGAGTTCGTCGGCATGGTCGCCAGGGACGGCGACGGCGAGAGCGCTCCGGACCTGGAAGCCTTCGTGGCGCGCCAGCCCGAGGAGCTGCGCGAAGCCCTGCGCCAACGCTGCCGCGACGCGTTGAAGATCCAGCACGCGCTGCACGGGCAGGCGCCGTCCGCCGCGCCCGTCTCGCACTCCGGACTCCCGCGCCGCCTGGGCGACTTCGAGTTGCTCGAGGAACTCGGCCGCGGCGGCATGGCCATCGTCTACAAGGCGCGACAGCTCTCGCTCGGGCGCACGGTCGCGCTCAAGCTGCTCAAGCACGACCCGGCCACCGAGCGCGAGCGCGAGCGCTTCCGGCGCGAGGCGACGGCCGCCGCCAAGCTCGAGCACGAGCACATCCGACGCGTCTACGCCGTGGGCGAGAGCGACGGCCAGATCTTCATCGCCATGGAGTACATCGAGGGGCGCACGCTCGAACAGCTGCTGCGCGAGAAGCGCGAAGGCAGCGGCGACAAGCGACGGCGCGACGGTTGGCACCTGACCTCGACCCGTCAGCGCAGCTACCCGGCCCAGGTCACCGAGCTGATCCGCAAGACGGCGTTGGCCTTGCAGTACGCCCACGACCATCGCGTCCTGCATCGCGACGTCAAGCCCAGCAACATCATCGTGGACGACGCCGGCGAGCCTCACCTGATGGACTTCGGCCTGGCCAAGGACCTCGACGAGGTGAGCCTCAGCATCCATGGCGACGTGGCCGGCACGCCGTCCTACATGAGTCCCGAACAGGTCATGGCCAAGCGCGTCTCGGTGGATCATCGCACCGACGTGTACTCGCTCGGCGTGGTCATGTACGAGCTGCTCACGCTGCGACGACCCTTCGAGGGCCAGACGCTCCAGGCGATCTTCTACGCCGTGACGTTCATCGAGCCGCCGGCCCCGCGGCGGCTCGACAAGCGCATCCCCCGGGACCTGGAGACGATCTGCCTCGCCGCGATCGAGAAGAAACCGGATGCCCGCTACATCTCCGCCAGCGAGATGGCGCGCGACCTCGATCGCTTCCTGAACCATGAATCGATCCTGCGCCGCCCACCGGGGCTGCACGAACGCGCGCTGCGGGCCGTGCGGCGACATCGACTCGTGTCGACGGCCGTGCTGGCCACCCTGCTGACGGCGAGCGTCCTGCTCGCCGTGCTCGAGTGGCGCGACGGCGTGTCCGAGCGCGCCGACCTGCTCGACGCCGTACGCGACGTGGCGGCCGAACCCGGACTGGACGACGTGCACCCCCAGCGGTTGCTCGCCGCGCGCCAGGCCGCCGGGCGACTGCTCGGAGAGCACCGCGCCCACCTGACGCGGGACGAGCGCTCCCTGGCCGAGACCCAACGCCATCGGCTGGACGCCTACCGCGAGGGCCTGAGCGCCACGGCGGAAACGCTGCTGGCCCTGTTCACCGACGCCAGCGACCCGAACGCCCCCACGCCCTTCCTGGCCTACGGCGACGTGGCCACGGGCCTGGGCGCCCTGCTCCGCGCCAGCTCCCTGAGCGATCCGGCCCAGGGCGCCTTCGCCGACGAGGCCGACGCGTGGCAGCCGCGTCTGTCCCTCACCAGCGAACCCTCCGGCGCGCGCGTCGTGCTGCAACCCATCGACCCGCTCACGGGTGAACTCCTCGTCGACGGCCGTGTCGAACTGGGCACGACCCCGCTGCGCAACCACCCGCTACCGTTCATCGCGGCGCGACTGCTCGTCATCCACGACGGCGAGCCGGGGCGCGACGACGAGCCGGCCTTCGCCGAACTCACGCGCATGCTGTCCTCGCCCCGCCGCCATCTCGAGGCTCACGTGCGCCTGCGCCGCAACAGTGAATTCACGCAGGAGATGAGACGCATCGAGGCAGGCCCCTTCCAGTTCGGCACCTCCTCCACCGTCGGACACCCGTACCTGCAGCGCGTCGCGAACACACCCACCTTCCTGATCGACGCGGCCGAGACCAGCAACGCCGAGTACAAGGCGTTCCTCGACGACACCGGGTACGCCGGCCGCCCGGAGTTCTGGCCCGACACCTACGACACCACCTGGGACGACCTGCCCGTGGTGGGCGTGACCTGGTTCGACGCGCGCGCGTACGCCGAGTGGGCGGGCAAGCGGCTGCCCACGGTGCTCGAGTGGGAGCGGGCGGCGCGCGGGACCGACGGGCGCGTCAAGCCACTCGGAGACGGCGTCGACCCGGCGACGACGTCGAACATCGGCAAGCCGTCACCGACCGTCTCGGTCCATGACCCGGCCCTCTGGAAGGCCGAAGTCCGTGCCCAGCTGCTCGGCGGACTCGAGCCGGTGCGCAGTCGGCCCGAGAGCCGCGGACCGGAAGGGCTCCACCATGCACTCGGCAACGTCGCGGAGTGGACCGAGAGCCTGGGCTGGAACCAACTCGGCGACGGCCCCGTCGTCACCGATCCTTCCCAGAGGGTGCGGAAGGGCGGCTTCTGGTCACTGGAGCCCGCCTACGCGAACCTTGACAGCTTCACGCTCCACACCGCGTACTCGTCGTACTCCATGTGCGGCTTCCGCTGCGCTCGAAGCGTGAGACCGTAGCGGGGAACAAGAACATCATGATCCATGTCCAAGGGGGGCTGTATGGATGTCATCGCCAAGATGTACCTGGGGTTCACCGTGCGCGGTTCCCAACCCTATGTGTTCGCCAGCGAGTTCCGTGACCAGGACCGCCGGGACCTGAAGCAGAAGGTCGTGGACGACTTCCTCGTCCGCGTCTCCCAGGCCACGCGCGATCGCTGGGCGGGGTCGGACGCCGCGAATGCCGTCCTGGTCGCGGTCGACGCGAACGGTTTCGCCACCGAGGCCGCCGTGCGCGCGGCCATCCAGGCCGAGTTCGCCGCCTACAACACGGGCAAGCCGGTCGAGGAGCAGATGTCGCTCGAGTTCGGGACCAGCGCGCCGCCCAACGAAGTGCACTACATCCAGACCAACGACACGCGGATCTGCATCCACACCTACGGCATGCTCATCGGCGACAGCTCGAAGAGCTTCCAGCAGGCGGCAACCGACAGTGGCGGCACGCCGATCCCCGGCGGCCCGACGCAGACGATCGTCTACAGCGTGTCGCTCGCCTGGGAGGGCGGCGTCTCGGTGACGCCCGCGAGCAGCGGAGGAGGAGGCGCCTGACCCTTCACCTGGCCCGCACGGCGCGTCCGCGCGCCGTCGCGGGAGGCGCTCGACGACGGGCCCGCGGAACCGCGTGCACCCGGCGGAACCCGCGGGCCCCTCCCCTTCCTCAGCCGTCCGGGTCGTCGATGTCGAAGTCGAGCCGGCGCTCCTCGCCGACGCCGATCTCGATCTCCTGCTCCGCGAGCGGGGGCTCCTGCTCGAGCCCACCGAAGGACAGGCCGCTCCGCCAGACGCCGACCCAGTAGCGGCCGGCGGCGAGCGGGGAGACCGAGTAGGCACCCTGCTTCAGCATGGTGCCGTTCCCGTTCCTGCTGCCCTGTTGCTGCGACACGACCACGCGCAGCCCGGCGACGAGCGTCTTCCCGCCCAGGTCGTGCACTTCACCGTGCACGCGCGCGCCGCGCTGGAGTTCCAGGACCACCTCGGGCGCCACGCTGTCGGCAGCCAGCACGACCGGCCCCACGGTCCCTCTCACGTAGTCCGCGTTGCCGCCGCTCAGGGTGTACTCCCCCGCCGAGAGCCCGTCGAAGCGAAAGCGTCCCGCGGCGTTGGTGGTGCGCGCCGATCCGGCCCCCGACGTCCACACCGAGATGCCCTCCAGGGCAACGCCCGTCATCGCGTCCCGGACCACGCCCTCCAGGCTCAAGGCCGAGAAGGCGAGGTCCACGAGGCGCTGCTCGCCCCACTCCAGCATGAAGGCCGGCGTCTCGGTCCGGCCGGTGTCGGTGCGTGCCTCGACCACGTACTCCCCCGCCCCGCCGATGAGCTCGAACGCGCCGAGAGCATCGGTGACGATCGCATTGTCATCGAAGCGGAAGGGCTCGCTCCCGTCGTGCAGCAGCACCTTCGCGCCCGCGATGGGTTCGCCCGCCGCGTCGACCACGCGCCCGCGCACGCTCGAAGGAGGACGCTGGTGCAGGGTCACGTCCACTTCGCCACCCACGAGCAACTCGACGGCGGCCTCACACCCCGACGCAGCGGTCAGCGTCCAGCTCCCGGCTTCGAGCCCCGGCATCTCGAAGCGTCCGGTCGCATCCGTCCGGGCACGCACACGCTGGACGTGGTCCGGGTCGCCGGGGGTCGCGGTCACGAAGAACCCCACGACAGCGACTCCGTGCTCGTCCAGCACCGTGCCGGTGATCGCGCCTCCCCGCCGCAGCACCAGGTCGTCGAGTTCGCGCGCCTTGGAGTGCGCGATGCCGACCTCGCGTTCCTCGGCGGGCAGGAAGCCGTCGGCCGAGACGCCGAGCACCCAGCTCCCCTCGCGGAGTCCCGCCAGCGTGTAGCGACCGTCCTCATCGGTGACCACTTCCCGCCCCTTCTGCCCCACGCGCAGGGTCGGCGGAGCCGTGAGCAGCACGGTCGCATCGGGCACGCCGTGCCCGCCGAGATCCACGACGCGACCGGACAACGACGACTCCCGCCGCAGCCGAACCGTCCGGCGCGTGGTCTCGGGCGCCGGCACGCCCTTCACCACGAAGCCGTCGCTCGCGTAGCCCTCGGCCGAGACGACGACGTCGTTGAACGCCGGCCCGATGTGGCGCAGCAGGACCAGTCCGTCGGACGGGCCGCTCTCGCCCGCCGCGGCGGCGGCCTCCGCGCCCACGAGCACCGCGACGGGCCAGTCCCAGTCACCCGGCGTCTTGCCGATCCGTCGCCGCCCCGTGGCCGTCACGCCCGCCACGCGCTCCCCGGTCTCGTAGTCCACGACCTCGACCAGAGCCGTGGCCTCGCGCTGCAACACCTGCGGAGGCAACCCGGTGCCGACCGCCACGCCGCGCAGGCGCGCCGGCTCGTAGCCGTCGAGCGTGAACAGCACCACGTACCCGTCGCGGTCCAGGCCGGTGAGCGCGAAGGCCCCGTGCGCATCGGTGACGGCCTTGCTCGGCCTGTAGCCGGAGGTCCAGATCAGCATGTGGGTCTCGGCGTAGACCGTGTCCAGGCCGGAGAGCGGCGCGTGCATCTCGGTCACGCGGCCGACCACGGACACCCCCTCGAGCGGCGCGCCGTCGGCATCGATCACCTGGCCGCGAATCGCCCCGCCGCGCGAGAGCCGCAGGTCGCCGGCGTCGAGGCCGTCGGACTCGGGCAGCACGAGCGGGACGAACAACGGAGTGAAGCCGTCGCGGGTGACCAGGTAGGTCGCCTCGCCCGGCCACAACGAGTCCAGGCGGAAGCGCCCGTCCGCCGCGGACTTGGTGGTCATCAGCCAGCGGGCCAGGTCGTGGTTCTCGGGGCGAGACGGGCCGTACGACTGCTCGAACGCGCTGATCTCGGCACCGGCCACCGGCGCGCCGAGTTCGTCGACCACCCGTCCTTCGATCCACGACGCCGCGGGCACGACCAGCTCCCCGACGTCGAGGTCGACGCCCTCGTAGGCGACGAGGGTCTCGACCAGGATGCGCGCGGCGGGGGCCGCGACGACGAGCAGGGGCGTCTGGGCCGTCGTGCGAGCGAAGCCGCGACTCGCCTTGGGTCGGTCAGGCACTCCGTCGCGCGTGACCAGCGTGAAGTGCCCGTCGCGATCGGTCTGCACCGAGTTGAGCTCGTCCCAGTCCACGCCCTCCCGGCGGGCCCAGGGTGGCAGCCCGAGCGCCGTGCGCTGCGCGGGCGTGGGATAGTGCCAGACCGAGGCCCCGCCCAGACCACGACCGGCTGCGTCCACGACGCGACCGGTGAACACCACCTCGTTGCCGGGGGGCTCCGCGATCACCTCGCCGTGCGCGGCCTGTGCGCCGCCGGTCGCTGCGTCGAGCGTCGTCGCCCCGGTCAAGGACTCGACCAGCTCCTCGCGCGCGCTGCCGTGCCGCTCCCCCTCGCCGGCCGTCGTGGCGCTCACGCCCGCCGAGGGCTCGGAGGCGGCCGTCGTCGCGGCCGTCGTCGCGGCTCCCGACGCGTCCTCCGCCGCCAACAGCATCCAGATCCCGGCGAATCCCAGGAGCGCGGCGACCAGCACGAGCAGCAGCGTCGCTGCCCGCCCCGGAGGCCCGGCATGCCTCGTGTGACGCTTCATCCGGCTCCCCCTTTGTCCCGCACCGCACCTCGAAGCGGTGCCCTCAGCTCCCCAGTCGCAGGGCGTACAGACGTTCATAGTGCGGTCGGCATTCCTCGAGCAGTGCCGCGAGGTGATCGGGCAGCGGCTCGGTCTTCGGTGCGTACGGCGCGAAGGACGTGGAGCGCTCGACCGCGTCGTACCAGTAGGGCGCCCAGACGCCGTCGGTCTCACGACGGCCGGGCGGCCAGCTCAGCATGCCCTCGTCGAAGGGCAGCCCCACCGACTCGCACAGGGCGCCGAGCTGCCCGCGCGGGTCGGTGAGCACGTGCTTGCTGTCCAGGACCGGCGGCGTGGTCCCCGTGCGTGACTGCACCCAGTCGAGGATCTCGACCTGCTGGGGAAGCCCGGTGTCCTCCAGCCGCGGCTCGGGGATGTTGCGCGCCAGGCTGGGAAGCATCTCGCTCGGGTCGCGGATCAGGAAGGCGTGGGTCAGGCCATCGAGCCAGTCGCGAGCGATCTGCGGCAGCAGGTGGTGCGCCATGTGCTTCTGGTAGAAGACCGGGCGATCGCCGGGCACCGGGCCGGTGAGCCCCGCGACCACCTTGCGCCAGTCGTTCTCCTGGGCGGCGAGGACTTCGTCGGCGCCCGGGTGGGGCAGGCCGGTGGCGCGCAGGTAGTGCGCATACAGCGGCTCGTCGCAGACGAACGTGTCGGCGCGCTCACCCCAGCTGCGCAGCATGGCCGTGGAGATGTTGCGCGGACCGGACCACATGGCGAGGCGGAGGCTGTCGCTCATCGCGGGATCGTAACGCGAGCCGCCCGAATCCGCCTCCCGAGGTCCTCGAGGCGACTCCCGCACCCGGGGCCGACTCGGGCAAGGGCCCGTGACCGGGGCGGCGGTTTGCTTATGCTCCGGAGACGACGCCGGACCCGCCCGCACGCCTCGCCTCCGCCCTCGCCAGCACCCGCGGCCACGGAGCCGCCCACCGACGTGACCGAACACCTGCTCGTGCGCATGTCCCAGGGTGATCAAGCCGCGGTCGAGGAGTGCATGACGAGATACGGCAACCTCGTCTGGGCGCTGACGCGCCGATTCATGGGTCGCGGCATGGATGGCGAGGACGCGGTGCAGGAGATCTTCATCGAGCTGTGGAAGAGCGCGTCGCGCTTCGACCCGGCCAAGGGCACCGAGGCGCAGTTCATCGCGACCATCGCGCGCCGGCGCCTGATCGACCGCTTGCGTCGCAAGAGCCGCCGTCCCCCACCGCAGCCGCTCGGCGAGCTGGCCGACAACCTGCCCGGCGCACGGGACGACACGGTCGAGCTGCACGACGAGGCGGTCCGCGCGCAATCGGCCGTGGCGCGCCTGCGCCCCGAGCAGCAGCAGGTCCTGCGCCTGTCCATCGAACGCGGGCTGACGCACGAGGAGATCGCCGCGGAGATCTCGATGCCGCTCGGCACGGTCAAGACCCACGTGCGACGCGGCCTGATCAAGCTGCGGCAGCTGCTCTCGGGCGACCGCAGGCCGGACGACGAGTCCCCCGGCGCCTAGTTCGCCCCGCCCTCGAGCTTGTCGATCTCGGCCACGACCTTCGCCAGGTCGGCCTCGAGCGTGGCCAGCTCGTTCGCGTCATCGGTGAACTTGCGCACCGTGACCAGCTGGGCGCGCAGGTTGGCGCGCTTCTTCTTGAGCACCTCGAGACGCTTCTTGATCTTGCGGTCCATGCCCCCTAGCTAAGCGATGCCGACGGGACACGTCAACGCCGCCGGTCCGATCCGACCTACCAGGCCGTGGCCCAGGGCGTCGGCCAGAGGCCGTCGAGGATGTCGCGGGACGGGCGGTAGACCTGACCCAGGCGCTCGTAGAAACCCGAGCAGTGCACCGAGTTGCCGTGGGTCTGGAAGTCCCAGTGGTGGATCCACTCGTGCAGCAGCGTGTTGACCAGGGTCTTGAGCGCCACCGGCTGCGCCCGCGCCGCGGTGCGCGTGTAGATCTCCAGCGGCCCGTCGCGCTCGCACAGTCCGTGCAGCTCGTAGACGATGCGGCCGCCGCGTCGCTTGTGGGGCCGCGGGCGATCGCGCAGGAAGACCCGCTTCCCACCCACCTCGAACTCCTCGTTCAACAGGTCCACCAGGGCCTGCGCTTCGCCGTGAAGACACCCGACACGCCCACCGTCCCGATACACGGTGTGGGCGACCTCGAGGCGTCGGAGCGCTCCAGCCATCTCAGGGAGTGCTCTCGCCAAATCACGCCGGGCCAGCCGGGCGGAATCGAGGCGCTTGAATCGTCGCTGGTTCAAGAGAGTGGCCCACGCTGCGAAATTTCCTCGTCCGTGAGGACGAGGCCCCATTCTCTGCCGGTGCACCGCCCGTTCCAAGTACGGAGCGCCGGGAGTCAGGACGCGGTGTGGACGCGCCGGGTGTGGAAAAGCTCCTAGTTCGTTGGCGAGAAGGCGTTCTGCTTCACGGGAAAGGGAAACGTCGCGATGGCCTTGAGCTCGGTGCTGCTGGGCACGAAGTGCGGGAAGGCCAGCGTCGACAGCTGATGCGTGGTGAACTCGAGCGCGGCGGGCCAGGGGCGGGGCCCCCGTCCGGCGCCGGGTCGGTCGATCTTGTTGGAGAGGATCAGCGGCCCGGTGATGGCGATCGGCGCGTTGAGCGAGCCGATCCCGTCGAGGGTCATGCGCTTGGCCACGACGACACCGCCGACCTCGACGGACGTGGTCGGGTCCGCGAAGACGGCGCCGTCGGGCATGACGATCGAGCACTCCGGCAGGATCGGCCCGGGGTCGATGCGCACGCTGCCGTCGAGTCGCAGGGTCGTGGCGTTCCAGCTCTGGTACGGCGGGCTGAAGAAGGCCTCCTCGGAGACGACGGCGCCGGTCACGACGACGTCGCGGAGCGTGACGCTCGCGCCCTGCCTGATCACCAGCACGCCGACGATCTCGGTGTCGAACAGGACCGCCCCGTCGCTCAGCAGCGTCGGTGAGCTGGACTTGATGCGCGCGATCGCGCTGCTGGAGAGCTGCGGGAGCAGGCCCGATGCGTCGTCCGGCGTGACCGTCGCGCGGCCGATGACCGTGGCGCCGAGTCCGTAGTAGTCGGTGTTGGCCACCACCAGGTCGCGCGTCGTGCCGCTCCCCGAGAGCGTCACGAGCGCACCGCCACCCTCCTCGATCGGCACCGTCGCGACGGTGCTGTCCGCACCCGAGCGCAGTGCCTGCCGCACCCAGTTCACGCCGGACTCGCCGGACTCCTGGGAGCGATGGATGCGCAGGGCATCGGCCGTGGTCGTCCCGGCCATGGCGACATGCCGCGCATAGGCGACGGCCGTCGTCACGATCAGCGCCGTGAGGATCATCACGGCCAGCAGCACGATGCCGCGCTCGCCGCGTGGTGTCCGGGCGTTCGTGCTGGAACGCGGGCTCATCGCGTCAACCACCAGATGTAGCTGCCGGCGGCGACGCCGCGCTGGGAGATGTCCACGGTCAGCTTGATCAGCGTGCCGTCGTGGGCCGGGACGTCGTTGAGCGCGCCCGAGATCGGCGCGCTGAGATCCAGGATGTCGAAGACCTCGAGGTCCACGTCCTGGCTCCAGCCCGCGAGTTCGGAGTGCGTGCCGAGCAGGGCATCGATCGGGGGCGCGAACCGCGCGCCGTCCAAGGTGTCCAGGTTGCCGACGTTGCCGGCCTGGGTGGCTGCGGGCGCCCCGCTGATCGCCGTGGGCAGCGTCCGCGCCAGCTGGTGGATCTCGCGCGCCAGGGCTGCCGCGATGGGCGGGTCGGTGGACTTGACGGTCTTCGTGATGGTGACTTCCGTCATGGCCCAGGTCGCGGCCACGAAGACCATGCCCACGATGCCGGCGGCCACGACGACCTCGACGAAACTGACGCCGAGGCCCGCACGCCGGCGCTGGTGCCTGCGCAGCCTGTTCATGCTGTTCATGCTGTTCATGGCTTCAGTCCCACGACGTCGGTGAGCTCGCCCTGGATGGCACCGACCCAGGGATCCTCGACCGAGGCCTGTCCGACAAGGGCCGTGGTGGCCAGCTTGCCGTCGCCGCCGTTCGGGACGATCTCGATCGCGAGCCGCGTGACGACGTCCGCGTCCGCGGCCGTGGTCATGGTGATCAGCCCCGCGATCGAACGGGTCAGGCCCATCGCCGCCTGCGTGAAGGGCCCGCCCGAGGAGCGCGTCGCCACGCCCGACAGTGAGGCCGAGCCGGTCGCGACGAGGCGGAAGACCACGTCGCCCGCGCCCTGCACGGAGAACACGAGCGTGTATGCGCGCCCTGGCTCCATCGCCGTCGCGAAGCTCGAGAGGTCGATCGGCACCGAGAGGACGGGAACGACCGCCTTGATCGTCGAGTCGTCCGGCGCGCTCGCGCCGGAGGTCAACGTGCCGGCGAAGAAGCTGCTGGCGCCGCCGTCGTCGTCGTCGTCGTCGCCGCCGCCCGAGCTTCCGCCCATGCCACCGCTCGAGCCCATGCCACCGCTCGAGCCCATGCCGCCGCCGCTCGAGCTGCCACCCATGCCGCCGCTCGAGCTGCCGCCCATGCCACCACCCATGCCGCCACCCATGCCACCGCCCATGCCACCGCCC
>JAJDER010000101.1 GCA_029259725.1 Planctomycetota bacterium
CGGGACCTGTGTCGGCAGGCTCGCCTCGGTGGCGGCCGCCTCCTCCGGAGCCTGCCGCAACAACCGCGACACGCGGCCGAACCGGTTCCAGTCCATGACCATCAGGTTGCCGCGGCCATCCCAGGCCAACCCGTGCGGGGCGGTGAACGCGCCGGGCGACCACTGCTCGGGGGGCACGCCGTGCGCCGCCCACTTCGCCGGGTCGGGGTTCTCACCGAGATGCGTGAGCACGGTGCCCTCGCCGTCCAGCAGGGTCACACGTCCAGCCAGCTCCGGCACGGCGAGCACGCCATCCCTCGAGACCTTCACGCCGCAGGGTCGCCGCAGTCCCTCGGCGAGCACGCGCACGAACCGGCCCTCCATGTCGAAGACCACCAGGCGCCCGTTCTCGCGATCGGCCACGATCAACGCGGGTCGACCGTCCACGACGTGGACCAGCAGGCCGTGGGGCGTGGCCAGGTTCTCGGGCGCCTCGCCGGGCCCGCCGAACGAGCGCACGTAGTTCCGCTCGGAGTCGTAGAGGTGGATCCACGAGGTCCCGTAGCCGTCGGCCACGAACAGCCGCCCGTCGGCGCCGAGCGCGACGGCCGTCGGGCGATAGGCGTCGGCGTTGCCATACAGGCCCGACGCCTCGGGCGGACCCAGCCGCGCGAGCACCTCACCGTCGAGTGTCGTCTGCACGGCCTGATGGCCGAGGGTGTGGGCGAGCCACAGCACCGGCTGGCCGCCGCGCCGACCGAGGGTCATGCCGTGGATCCCGGAAGCGAACTGCGCCCCCCAGGCGCCGACCCGCTCGCCCTTGCCATCCAGGATCAGCACCGCGCTCTCGGTGTCGGTGTTCACCAGCACACGCCCATCGGGCAGGGCCAGGATGTCACCGTGGGTGTTGCCGATCTCCCCCGCGGGCGCGCCCGCGGGCCACGTCGGATCCCAGGTGAAGCGGTGGCGACCGTCGCCCAGGACCAGCGCGTCCTGGGGCGAGGCCGCACCGGCGAAAAACATCAGGGCCAGGGCCGTGACGAGAGCAGCACGCACGCGAGACCTCCGGAGATGGGCAGCGACAGCCTAACGTGCTCGCCCGTCCGGGTCGCGGGGGTCGCCGCCCTCCCGCTGCGGTAGACTCGGGCTCCTCGGTGGGCACGGGAAGGCCGGCCGCAGACACGACACGTCCCGATCGCAGGATCCGACGGATTCCGACGGGGTGTGGCACAAGCGAGGAGACGCCGTGTCATCGGACGTGCACCGGTACGACGACGAGGACCCCGCCCGCCGTGCCGAAGCCGACGCCCTCTTCGCCGCGTTCCTCGCGCGGATCCGCGCCGGCGAGGACCTGGGCATCGACGATCTGGTCACGCAGCGTCCGGAGCTGGAGCACGAGTTGCGCCGCCGCTGGAGCGACGCCGTCCGCAGCGACGACGAGACCCTCGACCTGCGCGTCTCGCTGACCCGCTTCCTCGATGAGTTCGAGCAGGAGATCGAGGACGATGTCGAAGATCCCGACTCGAACGTGAGCCCGGAGGACCTCTCGGCCTACGCGCAGTCCGAGGAGGTGCTCCGACAGTTCTTCGAGAGCAGCACGCTCCACGGGCAGTACCGCATCGACGACGTCATCAACCAGGGCGGCATGGGCATCATCCTGCTCGTGTACGACCGCGTGCTGCGGCGTTCGCTCGCGATGAAGACGCTGCTGCCCGGCGCGACGGCGCTGCCCGAGGACCGGAACCTCCCGCTCGTCGTCTTCTTCCTCAAGGAGGCCCAGGTCACCGGGCAGCTCGACCACCCCGCGATCCCCCCCGTGCACGATGTCGGCCAGCTCGACGACCGGCGCCCGTACTTCACCACGAAGTTCGTCAAGGGCGAGACGCTGCGCCGGATCCTCGGCAAGGTCAAGCGGGGCGAGGAGGACTGGTCGCTCAACCGCATGATCAGCGTGTTGCGCCGGGTGTGTGAAGCCGTCGCGTACGCGCACAGCAAGGGCGTGATCCACCGCGACCTCAAGCCCGCCAACATCCTCGTCGGCCGCTTCGGGCAGACCTACCTGATCGACTGGGGACTGGCGCACCTGCAACGTGACGGGCCCGTCGGCGTGGGACCGACGCCCCCCGAGGAGGTGCTCAAGATCTGGGACCCCGCCTCGGGTGAACCCGACAAGCGCATCACCCTGGGCGGCGGCAAGATCCTCGGCACGGCGCCCTACATGGCTCCCGAGCAGGTCATCGACGGCGGCGTGGTCGACGAGCGCGCCGACGTGTACGCCCTCGGCGCGATCCTCTATCAGCTGCTGACGTTGCGCATGCCCTACGTCGAGCCGGGCGAGATGCCGGTTCCCGGGCTCATCATCGAGCGCCTTCGCCGCGGGGCTCCGCGCCCGGTCATCGAGCTGAGTCCCGAGGTGCCGCCGACACTGCTCGATCTCTGTGAGCGGGCCATGGCGCGCGATCCCACCGCGCGCATCCAGTCCGCCGAGGAACTCGGGCGCGAGCTGGCCGACTACCTCGAGGACATCAGCGAGGACCGCGAGGAGGCGCGTCGGCAGGCGCGTCGTGCCGAACAGCTCAACGACTTCCTGCTGGGCATGCTCTCGCTGGCCGACCCCGCCAACGCGCGCAGCGAGGACCTCACCGTCCGCGACGCCCTGGAGCGCGCCGCCGAGCGCATCGAGGACGGCTACACCGACAATCCCATCGACGAGGCCGAGCTGCGCGTGACCCTCGGTGTCCTGTTCCGCGAGATCGGCGACCCGAAGCGTGGACTCGAGCACCTGCGGCGAGGCCTCGATCTCGCGACCCTGCACCTGGGCGCGGACCACCGCGAGAGCCTGAGCTACGCCACGCAGCTGGGCCTGTCGCTCCGCGAGCTCGACCAGCTCGAGCAGGCCGAGGCGATCCTCCGACGCACCTGGGATCGGCAGCGCCGCATCCTGGGCATCGACGACGCCGACACCCTGCGCACGCAGTACCTGCTCGCCACGGTCCTGCGTCGTCGCGCTCAACGGACCGATGAGACGGTCAGCCTGCTGCGAGACTGCCTGAAGCGCCGCCGGCGCCTGCTCGGCCTCGAGCACGTCGACACACGCAACGTCCAGTCGACCCTGGCCCAGGTCCTGCACGCGCTCGAGCAGCACCAGGAGGCCCTGGCGCTGCAGCAGGAAGTCGTCGATTCACTCCGTTCGATCTTCGACGAGGACCACCCCAGCGTGCTCATCGCGCGCAGTGAACTGGCGATGGGCAAGGCCACCGTCGGCGAGCTGCAGGAGGCCGCCGGGATCTTCCAGGCGGTGTTCGAGATCTCGGCTCGGGTGTACGACGCCGCCCACGCCAGCCACATCAAGACCACCAGCAACCTCGCCTGGGTGCTCGGGCGGCTGGGCCGGAGCGACGAGGCCGAGGCGCTGCTGCGCGAGGCGCTCACCCACGTCACCACGCGATTCCGGGTCGACCACGTGTTGCCGTTGACGCTGGCGAACAACCTGGCGCTGCTGCTGATCGATGTCGGGCGCTTCGCGGAGGCCGAACAGGTCGTGCGGCCCGGCGTCGAGGCGGCGTTCGGGAGGGACCAGCCCGACGATGCGGCCGGGCGTTTCCGGTTCACGCTGGCGCGCGCCATCCGGTTGCAGGGACGCACCGCGGAGGCCCGCGCCCACGCGCTGCAATCGCTGGCGTTCCTCGAGCCGCGACTCGCACCCGAGCACCCCTGGATCGTGGAACTCCGCGACCTGCTCCGGGAACTGGGGGGCGACGAGGGCGTCCAGCCCGAACCGGACCCGGAGCCCGGGCGCGAGCCGGACCCACCCACCGATGAGCTCACGGCCGGGTCCTGAGGCTTCTCGCCCGCCCGGCGACCGGCCCGACCCCGCGGGTCGGGCCGACCGCCGGGTTGGCCGCCACTACTCCGCGGTGCGCGCCACGGTGTTGGACCGTGCCGCGCCCAGCGGCGCCACCGCGTCGTCCACCCGGACCTGCGCGTAGATCAGCGTGCCCGGCAGCAACTCCTCCGACCACGGGACGACCTCCGAGAGACGTCCGAGCGCATCGGTCGTCAGGCCCGCGACCACGATGTCCTCGAACGGGACCATGACGCCCCCGGACGGATCGAGCACCAGCGCATGGCCGATGACCAGGTCCGCCTGCGCCAGCGGCGCGGCGTTGGTGAGGTTGAAGCTGGTCTCACCCGACGCGGTCGGCTTGCCCACGCCGCGCAGCTGCGGAATCCCGGTCACGCCCGCGACGCCGCTCGCTTCGCTGTCCCAGCTGCTGAAGGAGAGCACCACGACAAGGGCTGCGCCCGGCACGCCGACCACCAGGTCGGCCCCACCGTCCAGATCGAGGTCCGAGGCCGCGGCGAGGGAGGCGCCGAGCCGCCCACCGGCCATCGCGCCGTGCACGATCCCGATCGGCGCTCCGTCGAGACCGGACACCAGGTGCATGCTTCCGGCGTCGTCGGCCGCCTCGTCCGAAAGCGGCTCGCCGATGGCGAAGTCAGGCACGCCGTCGCCGTCCGCGTCACCGATCGCCGCCACCACGCTTCCGAAGCCCGTGGCCTGGTGCGACCCGTAGACCGTGTACACCACGGTGCCGTCGCTCCCCGAGACGACCCTCACCAGACCAGCACCTTCCAGGACACCGGCCGAGGTCGTCGGAGCGGTGCCGATGGCGAACTCGCCGACGCCGTCGCCATTCACGTCCCCGATCGCCGCCACGCTGGTGCCGGCGTGGTCGAAGTCGAGGCCGTCGAACCGGAAACCCTCACCGAGACCCGCGCCGTGGCGCACCAGGACATAGCCGCGGCGGAGCCCCGAACCCTGCGTGGCCCCGATGATGAGCCCCGGGTCCATGTCGCCGAGAACCGTGCCGGGCAGTTGCCCCTGCATGGAGAGGCCGAGTTCGTCGCCCTCGTCGTCCCCGGCGATGACGAGCAGGACCGTGCCATCGGCCCCGGAGAAGATGCGGACCACGCCCCCATCGACCAGGCCGGCGGTGTCCTCGCGCGGAGCACCGACGACGAAGTCGGGCAGCCCATCCCCATCATGATCGGCGACGCTGGCCACGGACCGGCCGAAGTCACCGCCCGTCTGGACACCCGCCAGGGTCACGAGCAGGCTTCCGTCGAGACCCGAGTAGACGCGCGCCGCCCCGGCGCCGAGACCGGGCGCGCCGATGATGACGTCAGCGAAGCCGTCGAGGTCGGGATCGCCCGCGAAGGCGACCGAAGTCCCGAAGGCCTCCCCGGGTTGACCGAGCCAGACGTGGATCAGCGAACCGTCGAGGCCCGAGAGGGCCCAGGCCGCCCCGGCGCCCGTTCCGCCTGAGTCGTCCGCGGGCAGACCCACGAGGAAGTCGGCGACGCCGTCGCCATCGAGGTCCCCGGTCGGAGCGAGAACCGCGCCGGACAGGGAACCGGGACTCGCTTCGACGCCGAAGAGGATGTCCTGCGCTGGCGTGGAGCCGAACGCCAGGAAGGCGCCCGCAGCGCATGCGGAAAGGAACCGCTTGATCGAGGTGCCCATCATGTTGATCGCTCGTTTCTCCTCCGGCAGAGGAGGAAAGGGATCAACCCGATGTGAGGACAGTGCAGCTGGGTGGACGACGTGAGCGACCACGCCGTCGGAGAGGGGAACGGTTGTGTGTGGATCGGTTGGTGCCGGTTCGCCCCCGGGTTCGGCGGTCCGTCGACCGCGCCACCCACTCCCCACCACCACCGCTACGATCGTCGACCACGGTCTGCTTCCGGTCGTGCGACGTTGGATGCGGATCCAGCACCCTCGCTGTCCCGCGCCCGGACGTCGGCGCCTGTCGCCCCCCGTGACCTGTCCGTTGTGACCCCCGTCCGAGTCCGAGTGGCGCCGCGGAGACCGGCACATCCCCCGCCCCTTGTGCCGGTGTCCGTCGCGTGGCTCGCCCTCTCAGCCGACGGGTACTCTTCGGGTTGAGATCCCTGGTGTCTATCGAGTGCATTTCCCGGGAGATCCGTCCGGCCCGCCCCGCGTGCCGATCGCCCTCCCACGTGTTCATGACGGCGTCGGCGAAGGGAGGTCCCCACGTCGCTTGGCCAGTTCGCGTGCGCGTTCGATGGCACGTTTGATCGCCATCCGGGCGGCCTCGGACGTGAGGCGCAGTCGCCCGGCGATCTCCTCCTTCGTGCGCCCCTGGAGATGCAACGTGAGGATCTCCCGATCCCGATCGTTGAGCCTCACCAGCAGCAGGACCAGTCGGTCGTGTTCCTCCTTGGCCATGGCTTGCCGCAACGGCGCCGGCTCGCTGTCGTCGTGCAGCTCGAGCTCGGTGGGCTGCGCGGCGACGCGGCGCTTCTCCTGGCGCGTGGCCGCATCCAGCCGGCGGGCCTGATCGGCGGCCTTCCAGTTCATGCGCTGCTCGAAGAGCCGCTGGAACTGGCCTCGGGACTCGAACTGCAGATCGGCGAGGCCGCTCCAGAGATCGCCGAAGACCGAGTTGACGAGATCGCCGGTATCCAGGAACCGGCGCAGGGGTGAGGTGAGGGACATGGAGAGTCTTCCGTTCTTCATGAGGTCGTAGAGGAACACGGCCGCGAACTCGTTCGCGATCCACTGGTCGACCCGGATTCGTGTGTGCAGTTCGGCCAGGACGGCGTCCTCGAGGTCCTTGCCTGCCCGCATGCGCAACCCGACCGAGGTCACCGACGACGGAAGCGACAGATAGCGACGGCTGCCTTCGCCCAGGTGCTCGTCGACGAAGCAGCGAATCAGCTGCTCCGTATCGGCGTCGGGCGGAGAACCGGGCATGTCGCGGGAGTTCGTCATCGGATCGGTAGTCCTCGCTCCCCGCGTGGACGGTCAGGGTCAAGCTATCCCGTGATCCGACCGCGTGCCGATCACGAGCGGAGACCCACGCGGGCCTCGGATGCTGAAGCGCACGAAGCGCTCGATCAGGAACAGCCCAATCGGAGAAAAAACCGCCCTCGCGCGCCGTGCGGGCCCCGCGCGCAAAAAAGCCGGATTTGCCCTGTTCCGAAAACAGGAGTCCGTGCGCTTGCATCCTTGAAAGGCCTCCCTGGCCCATCGACCGGGGAGCTACGGCAGACTGATTCGGCCTGAAGAAGGTGGATGGTGCTCGGAAGCGAGAACATGGTGTCGCGGACGACCGCTCGGGATCAGTCCCGTGCGGTCGTCCCCTTCCCCGGGGCGGAGGAACCTCGGCCGGCGGGCAACGGCTCGGGCCCCGGCCTGGCGGATCGCTCGCTGCGCATCCTGATCGCGGACCCGTGCTGCCTGCGACGGCGCGGGCTGCTGTCCCTCGTGACCGAGACGCCGGGCCTGCGCCTGGCTGCCGAGGTCCGGAACGAGGCCGCGCTGACTCGGGCGCTGGGCGAGTGCCGGCCGGATGTGCTGGTCCTCGAGAAGGACCTGGTGAGCGCCGAGACGCTCACCGCCCTGCGGCGCCTGAACCCCAAGGTGCGGGTCGTCGCGCTGCACGGCGACTGGGATCCGCGCACGCACCACGCCGACGTGGACGGGATCCTGTCGGTCGACGCCACGCCGGACGAGATCCTCGAGATCCTCTGGGGCGGTCGGTTGCCCGCCACCGGACACGGGAGCGATCCGTACCGTCAGCTCTCGGCCCGGGAGCTGCTGCTCTTGCGCTGCCTGGGCAGCTGCATGACGCTCCAGGAGGCGGCGGTGCACATGCAGGTGCGTCCGACCACGGCGTCGACCTACCGCCGTCGACTGCTCGACAAGCTCGGCCTGCCCAGCACGGCGCACCTGATCCGCTTCGCGGTGAGGCGCGGCCTCGAGACCTGAGCCCGGCCCCAGGCCCAGGCTCCCGCCAGGCGACCTAGGCGCCGAGTCCCCGCCGCAGGTCGGCGGCCAGCAGTCGATGGAAGTGGTGCCCGCCCGTCTCCGGGCTCGCGTAGCGGGCGCGGTCGTAGCGTCGCGAGCGCAACCCGGCCTGCACCGAGGCCGAGATGTCCACGTCCTCGCGCTGCGTCTGCTCCATCTGGCGCAGGCTGGTCGCGATGAACTCCTCGGTCACGGCGGCGTCCATCCACACGTCGAAGACGACCCTGCAGGCCTGGGGCCCGACCGGGTGCACGAGGTTGGTGTCGAGCACGGGGCCGTAGCGGTTGATCATCAGGTTCGGGTAGACGAAGGCGTACAGCGCCCCGGTCCCGATGCGTTGTCCGGGATCGAAGTCGATCCGCGCATCGCCTCCGTCAGCGCCGGCCACCGACTGGATCGAGCACCGTTCGAAGAGCGCGGTGCGATAGGTCCGCAGGTCCAGCTGCGCATCCAGGGTCGGATGCAGGTGGGCGATGTGATACCCGCCGTCCAGGTAGTTGTCGCAGAAGGCCTTCCAGTTGCAGGCCACCTCGTACTCGCGGCGGCCGACGTGGATCAGGTCGGCCCAGCCGCTGGCCGTGAGGGCTGCATCCAGCTCGGGGCACGCGGCGGCAGGGGACGGCGCGCCGGGTTCGCCGTGCATCAGGACCAGGGGGCCCCAGGCGACGGCGGCCAGCTCCGGCAGCGAGCAGGCCTCCCGGTCGAAGCCGATCACCGACCCGAGCCGCGGCGCCGAGGCCAGCCTGCCATCCAGGCCGTAGGTCCAGCCGTGGTACGGGCACACCAGCGCGTCGACTCGGCCCGCGCCCACCATGATCGTCGTGGCCTTGTGCCGGCAGACGTTGGAGAAGGCGGCCAGCGCGCCGGTCCCGTCGCGCAGCACAACCCAGGGCTCGTCCGCGGTGACACCGGCCACGTAGTCGCCGGGCCCGCCGAGTTGGTCGGCGCGGGCGGCCAGCTGCCAGCTCCGCCCGAACACCAGCTCGGATTCCCGGGCGGCGATCTCCGGGGAGGTGTACCAGCTCGAGGGCGGCGTCGAGGCCTCCCGGAACGGCAGCTCCGGATCGAAGCGCAGGATCTCGTCTCGGGTGTCCATGGCGACGCACCTCTCCGTGGCTCGGCACCGTATCGGGGGATCCAGGGGCGTACCAGGGGCCGACCCTGGCGACCCGCGCCCGCTTCACCGAAGATCCCTGCCATGCTCGCCCCCGCACGATGGATCCCCGTGGCTCCGGCCCCTCTCCCGTTCGCGCTGTTGGCGGTGTTGCTGCTCGCCGTCCCCTCCGCGGCGACCCCCGGGCCCGCCGGCGACGAGGAGGCCCGCAGCCTCTTCCTCACCGCCTGCGCCATCTGCCACGGCGAGAGCGGCGACGGCAACGGCACCGCGGCCGCCACCCTCGACCGCCCCGCGCGCAGCTTCCGGGCCGGGGGCTTCTCCTTCGGCAACACGGTCGAGGCGCTCTACCGCACGATCAGCGCGGGCATCCCGGGCTCGCCCATGCCGTCCTTCGCCGAGACCTACGGCGAGGAGCAGCGCCGCGCCCTCGCCGCCTACGTGCGGACGCTGGCCCCCGACGAGGACACCACCGGCAGCCGCTCCCCGGTGCTGACCCCCACCGATCGCCCGCTGGTCGTGCGCGGACACCTGCCGCCGATCAGCGACACCGCGCCGTCGCGCCCGCGCGGGCTGCTGGTCGGCTTGCCGCCCGTGATCGAGGGCGATGCCGGCTTCACGCTCGAGTACCGCACCGACGACCTGCGCCTGCTCGGCGTGCGCCGCGGCGGCTTCGTGGAACGCAGCGACTGGTCCGGCCGCGGTGGCACGCCGATCACCCCGCTGGGCGAGGTGGTGCGCTTGATCGAGAAGGGCGAGCCCGCGGCGTCCTGGGTCGCGCTCCGCGACGACGGCCGCCGGGAGCCACTCATGGTCCGCTTCACCGGCACCCAGGTGCGTGCCGGCCGAAGGACCGCAGGCGGTCGCCCGGACCCCCGCGTGCATCAGGCGCGCGTCGCCGTCGAGCTGATCGATGCCCAGGGCCAGGCCGTGGCCGAGGTCGAAGAGATCTGGGCCGTCCTCATCGACGGTCGCCTGGCCGTGGCCTGGGAACTACGCCGGGCGCCCGACGAAACGCGCACCCTCTACCGCCGCTGGGAGGCCGCGCCCTCCGAGCTGAACGGACTGGTGCAGCGCCACTTCACGGGCGACGACGGCTACCCCTGGATCGAGTTCGTCCCCGGCCAAGACGACGTCACGGGCATGGCCACCTTCGTGACCGTCAAGCAGGCGCTGGAGAGGGGCCGATGACCCTCGTGGTGCCGGCCCTGCGGGCCTTCGCCTGGACCCTCTCCTGCCTGGCCGGCGCGGCATCCGCCCAGGAGGTCATCGCGCCCGTCGCCGACGCGAGCGCCGAGCAGCTGGATGTCGTCACGCTCGAGGGCCAGCACTATGTCGTGGACTACCTCACGCCGCCGAGCGGCGAGATCCTCGAGGTGGGCGGCATCGACGAGCTCTCGGACGGCCGGATCGTCGTCGTGACGCGGCGCGGGCACGTGTGGATCGTCGAGAAAGCGCTCGCCGAACAGGCCGCTGACGCGCGCTTCACGCTCTTCGCCGAGGGGCTCCAGGAAGGGCTCGGCGTGCAGGTGGTCACCGAACCCGGGCCCGACGGGGCGCTGACCGAAGCCATCTACGTCGTCCAGCGCAGCGAACTCTCGCGCCTGCTCGACACCGATGGCGACGGCATCTGCGACCGCATCGACACGGTCAACAACTCCTGGGGGCTCTCCGAGAACTACCACGAGTTCGCCTTCGGGTTGCCGCGCGACCCGAGCGGCGCGATGTACCTCGCGCTCAACGTCGCCTTCCTGAACCCGGAGTGGTGGCACGGCCGCTCGATCGTGCCCTGGCGCGGCTGGGTGCTGCGCGCCACCACCGACGGCGAGCTCACTCCGATTGCCAGCGGCCTGCGCAGCCCGTGCGGCCTCGGCCTCGACGCCGACGGCGAG
>JAJDER010000102.1 GCA_029259725.1 Planctomycetota bacterium
GCGCGAAGTGCTCTGCAGGCGAGGGCGTCTCGAGAGCGTCGGATCAAGGCGCAGGACCGGAGGCGAATCCGTGGATTCGTCGAGGATCCTGCAACGCCGAGCCGGCGTTCTCGAGGCGTCCTCGACGCGGATGACTTTGCGTACGGGCTGCTAGGCTGTGGGGCCTGGAGACGCGCTCATGATCCCATGCTTCCGACGGCCGCTGAGCCGCTTCCTCACCCTGACCCTGACCCTGCTGGTCCTGGCCGCTCCCACCACGGCCCAGGGTCGGGACGGTGCCGACGGAGCCGGCGGTGCTCCCGGCGCCCCCGGCGAGGACGGTGCTCCAGGCGAGGACGGCGGTCGCGGTGGAGACGGCGAGGACGCCGAGCGCCGGCAAGAGGAGACCCAGCGCCTCGACGAGCAGCTCCACCTGCTCCACGTCCTCGTGCGCGAGAAGGGTGAGCGCGACGCGGAGGCCGTCGTCGTGGTGCAGCAGATGTCAGGCTTCTGGGCGACGGCCGACGCCAAGCACCGCAAGGAGATCCTCAAGGAGCTCGACGCCGCCACCAAGGCCAAGCGCCGCACCAAGAAGGGCGAGCCTCCCAACGACGCGCTGGTCCGCGCCGCCGCCGAGGCTCTCGGCGGCATGGGCGAGGATGCGGTCAAGCCCTTGGCCAAGCTGCTCGACTCGCGCGAGCACGAGGACAACATCGCGCTGCGCGAGCTCGTCGCCAGGCAGCTCGGGCGCACGGCCGAGAAGAAGGCCGTCGATCCCCTGGTCGAACTGCTCAAGGACAAGGAGCCCAAGCTCCAGGCCGCCGCCGCCGAGGGCCTCGGCAGCTTCGCGAGCGCGCCGGGCAAGTTGCGCAAGCAGATCTTCAAGGAAGTGCTCAACGCCGCGCTCGCCATGGAGGCGGTGCAGATGATGGCGGGCGGTGTCGAGGAGAGCCTGCAGGCGCAGTACCAGACCTTCTGGCCGCCGGCGCGCAAGACCCTGGGAGTGCTGAGCGGCGAGACGGCGGCCTTGCCCCTGCCGAACGCGTGGCAGGCGTGGTGGAACGAGCACGAGAAGGAGAACTGGGACAAGGAGCGCTGAGGTCGGCACCAGCCTCGGCGCCATCGCGGGCGCCACGATGAGCATCGCCGAGTACCCCGAGTCCCTCGCGCAACACTATGACCACGACTACGCCGCGCTGCGGCAGGTCGAGGACGTGCCCTTCTACATGGCCCAAGCGATCGACGCGGGTGGCCCGTGTCTCGAAGCGGGGTGCGGCACCGGGCGCGTGCTGCTCCCGATCGCGCGGGCCGGTGTGGAGATCACCGGCGTCGACCCCTCGGCGACCATGCGCGCGATGCTGCGGGCCAAGCTCAGGCGGGAGCCCGCCGACGTGGCGGCCCGCGTGCGGGTCGTGGACGGGCACTTCGGAGCGCTGGGCGTCGACGGCCCGTTCGCCCTGGTGACCGTGCCCTTCCGCGCCTTCATGCACGTGCCGGACAGCGCCAGCCAGCGCACGGCCTTCACCGAACTGGCCCGCGTGCTCGCTCCCGGCGGTCGACTGATCCTGGATGTGTTCGACTTCGACGCCGAGCTCGGCGAGCGCCACCGCGATCCCCACCTCGACACGACGTACGTCATGGACGGCCGCACCGTCCAGCGCTGGTCGGAGTCGAGCTACCACCCGGCGTCCCGGACCCTCTCGGTCACCTTCCGCTGGACGACCGGCGGGAGCGCGAGCAGCGCCGGCGACGACAGCGCCCGGGCCGACTTCATGATGCGCTGTTGCAGCGCCGACGAACTGGAGGCCCTCGCGACCCACGCCGGCCTCGTGATCGAGGCCCTGGACGCCGACTTCGGCGGAACGCCCTACGATCGCGCGGACCCGGGCGACATCGTCCTCATCGCGCGGCGGCCGTCCGGGTAGACTTCCGGCCCGTGAAGATCGTCCTCACCAGCCCCATCTTCCCGCCCGACCTCGGCGGCCCGGCCACCTACGTGCCGAGCCTCGCGCAGTACCTGTCCGAGCGCGGACACGACGTGACCGTGGTCGCCTTCTGCAGCGACCCCGATCCGCAGGGCTGGAATTTCAGGGTGGTCTCCATCCCGCGCTGCTGGATGCCGTTGCGCTACCTCAAGGACTTCTTCGCCGTCTGGCGCGAGGTCAAGCACGCCGACCTGCTCTACATCAACGAGCACCTCGCGCTGCACGTGGCGCTCGCGGGGCGCCTGCGCGGCGTGCCCATGGTGATCCGCGTGTGCGTCGACGGGACCTGGGAGATCAGCCACCGCCTGGGCTGGCACGACGACACGATCAGCGACTTCATCCACCGCGAGTACGACTGGAGGGTCGCCTTCGCGCGCCGGCTGCAGAAACTGTGGTGGGGGTGGATGCGGCGCATCATCGCGCCCAGCGCGTTCTTGCGCGGCATGGTGCTCGGGCACGGCGTGTCGCCGCAACGCTGCGAGCTGATCCACAACGCCTACCACGGTCCGCTCGAGTACGCGCCGACGCAGGCCGACGCGCGGGACGCCCTGGGCCTGCCGCAGGACCGCAAGGTGTTGCTGACCATCTGCAGGCTGATGATCTGGAAGGGCGTCGACGGCCTGATCCGCGTGCTGTCGACGCTCCCCGAGGATCACCACCTCTACATCTGCGGCGACGGCGACGAGCTCGACAACTGGACCGCCGTGGCCGAGAGCCTCGGCGTCGCGGACCGCGTGCACTTCCTCGGCAACGTGGCCCACGCGGAAGTCATGGGCTGGATCCGCGCCGCCGACCTGTTCCTGCTCAACAGTTCGTACGAGGGTCTTTCGCACACGTTGCTCGAGGTCATGTGGATGGGCACGCCGGCCGCCGTCTCGGCGGTGTGCGGCAACCCCGAGTTGATCGAGGATCGGGTCAACGGGCGCACCTTCGGCTTCCAGGACGAGGCCGGGATCCGCGACGCGATCGAGGGCATCCTCGGCGACCCCGAGGCCGCGCAGGTCTACGTCGAGCGGAGCCTGGAGAAGATCCAGGACTTCGCGCGGGACAAGATCTTCGGGCGGACCGAGGAGCTGTTCTGCGGCATCGCGGGTCGGCCCGCCCCGGCGGCGTCGGGCACCGACACGGTCACGGCGCACTGAGCGGTGGGCCCGGCGCCCCGATGCGGTGGTCCGCCCCCGGCTCGTCGCGGCGTGCTCGCGGGTCTCGGTGCGGGTTTGCTCGCGGGTCTCGGTGCGGGCCTGCTCGCGGGTCTCGGTGCGGGCCTGCTCGCGGGATGCTCCGATGAAGCCGAACGCCTGCCACCCGCCCGTCCGGGGGACACGCTGTTCGAGCACCTGCATCAGGCTCGGATCGAGCACTACCCCGAGTCCAACCTCGACGGGGACGTCGACGCGGTCGCCCGCGCCGCGGTCGCGAAGGGCGACGCGGGCACCCTGGCCCTGCTCACGCCCGTCCTCGAGGACTGGATCCCGGGTCGCACCCTCGGCGACTTCAACACGCCCCAGGGCGTGCTCGCCCTGTTCGAAGGGGACGCCTCCCTGCGCCTCTGGAGGGCCAAGCCCGGCATCCGACCGGCCGCCGGGACGCCCGACCCGGTGCCACTCCGCGACGGCCGCATCGTCGAGCCGTGGATCCCGGTCTCGGGCGATCCCTTCCCCGGCGAGTTGCTGCACTGGCTCGGCGAAGAGAGCACCCTGCGCGGCATCAGCAAGGACGCCCCCGCGGACCTGCGGCTGCTCTACGAGACCGAGGTCCGCTCCGAGTTCGGCAGCCTGGAGCGGCCGCTGTTCGAGGGCGTGGCACCCGACCCGGAGACGCTGACCCGCCGCGCCCGCCTGCTCACCATGAGCCGGCGCGCGCTGCTGCTCCCCGCACCGGCTGCGCTGTCCGTGCCCCTCGGACCGTTGCAGGCCGAGCGCCTCGAGCTGGCCGTGGGCGCCTTGGACCAGTCCTGGAGTTCGGTGACGCTCGCCGATGACCGTAGGGTCGTCCAGCGCGGCCGGGGCCGGACCGACGGCATGAGCTTCGTGGTCGAGGTCGACGACGGCACGGGCTTCGTCGAGGCCTGGCGCGCCGAGCTGCCCGCAACCGATGCGGGCGTGCGCTGGATCGAGGACG
>JAJDER010000103.1 GCA_029259725.1 Planctomycetota bacterium
CCCCGCCTCCGCGTCGACCACGCCGCTGCTCCTTGCCACGAAGGCCCTGGCGCCCCCTCGCGACGAAGCTGGTGAGAAGTCCAGGCTAGTGCGCCGTCTGCTGGCGCCACAGCTCCAGGGCCGCGACGAGCTGCGCCTGCACCTCGACCAGGGTCGGGTCGTTGAAGCGGTTGACGACCTGAGCTGGGTCGGTCGCGAGTTCGTACAGCTCGCCGTCCTGCGGCCACTCGACGTAGAGGTGGTCCGCCGTCCGGATCGACTGGGCGCGGAGCGGCCCGGTGCCGACCTCGCAGAACACGCGGTCGTGGGGCAGCTGGCTGGCGTCGCCCTGCACGCCGACCGGCTCGGGGACGTTGCAGAAGTCGTAGATCCAGGGGCCGATGTCGATCGATTCGACGAACCCGCGGACGTCCTCGCCGGGGAAGCGCTGCGCCATCTGCCCGGGGCGTGAGACCAACAGCGGGATCCGCGTGATGTCGTCGTAGCAGCAGTTGCGCTTGCGGTAGAGGTCGTGGGCACCCATGAAGTCGCCGTGGTCGGCGAGGAAGATCACCAGCGTGTCCTCGCTCAGGCCGGACATCATCAACGTGCGCAACACGCGGCCGATGTGCTTGTCGACCATCGAGATCCCGCCGAAGTAGTGGGCGGAGGACGCCCGCACGTGATCGAGATCGCCGTGCGGGCTGTGCCAGCCCGCGACGTGATCGGCCAGCACCTTGGGCTTGTTCGCGAACTCGTTCGGTGTGAGCGCGGGCACGACGATGTCGGTGGGGTCGGCGTAGGTCCACTCGGGGCCCTCGGGAGCCTGGTAGGCCTCCGGAGACTGCTGGCTGGCGCCGTTCCCGAGGGGGTGCGGATCCTCGAACGTGACCCACAGGAAGAAGGGCCGCTTCTCGCCGCTCGTCGCGTATCGGTCGAGGAAGTGCATCGCGCGACGGGCGGTCTTGTCGCCCTGGTGGGTCGCGGTGTCGTCGTAGCCCGACGTCCACAGCCCGGTGTGCTCGTCGGGCAGGACCAGCGGCTGGGCGTCGGCATAGGGGACGAGCAGGCTGGCGTTGGGCTTGTACGCCGTGATGTCGACGTCGACGTGCTTCTTGCCCGTGTAGCGCGTCATCCAACCGTGCTGGTGCAACACCTCGGGGAAGACCTCGCCGGTGATCGGCGGGGGGAACCCGACGGCGCTGTTCTCGAGCACGCCGTTCGCGTGGGGATACCGCGAGCTGAAGATCGCGGAGCGGGACGTGGCGCAGTACGGGGTCTGCACGTACGCGTCGTGATAGCGCTGGGAGAAGCGCGCGAGCAGGTCGATGTTCGGCGTGAGCAGGGCCGGCTGGACACCGGCGTAGCCGACGGCGTCGTGGCGCAGCTGGTCGGCCATGATCAGCAGCACGTTCGGAGGCGAGGCCGCCGCCGCAACCCGAGCCGCCCGGGGCCAGGACGAGGCGAGCGCGAGCGCCGCGGTGGCCTTGAGGAAGCGGCGGCGATCGAGGGCGCCGCCGGGGGCGGGTCGGGAGGCATCGCGGGCGGGGGCGAGGTCGTCCTGCATCGGGGCGGAGACGGCTTTCGGGGGGAGGTCGGGGGCGAGGTCGGGGCGAGGTCGGCGGGAGCTGCGCGACGGTCGAGCGTCGGCCGGGAACGGCTCCTCGATCATACCGCCGTTTCGGCTCTCCGGCCGGAGGCGCCCACGGAGCGGTGTTCCGCGGCGTGCGCGCTGCTGCTAGCCTCATCGGGATGTCCAGCGAGGGCCAGCCGCAACCCGATCGCCCGCGCCGTCGCGTCCCCACGCGTGCGCCGGTGCCCCAGCCACCCCCCGGCCCCGGGGGTCGCCGCGGCTTGCGCACCGGGAGCGAAGGAGCGGACGCGGCCGCCTCGGGCAGGACCGATCGCCGCGCGGATCGCGACAACGCCGCCTGGCAGGCCGCCGACCGCCGCGCGCTGTGGCATCCCTTCACCCAGCAGCGTGGGTGGATGGAGGAGGACTTCCCGGTCATCGTCGGCGCCGAGGGTTGCACGCTCATCGACGCCGACGGGAAGCGCTACCTGGACGGCACTTCGTCGCTGTGGTGCGCGCTCCACGGGCATCGCGTGCCGAGCGTGGACGACGCCGTGCGCGCGCAACTCGGCAAGGTCGCGCATTCCACGCTGCTCGGTCTCGGCAGCGAGGCCTCGATCCGCCTGGCGGAAGAACTCCTGGTTGTCGCCCCGGGCGAACTCTCGCGCGTGTTCTTCAGCGACAGCGGCAGCAGCGCCGTCGAGATCGCGCTCAAGCTGGCGTTCCAGTTCTGGCGCCAGACCGACGGGCCCGACACGACGCGCACGCGGTTCCTGTGCCTGACCGACGCCTACCACGGCGACACCCTGGGCGCGGTCTCGGTGGGGGGCATCGACCTGTTCCACGAGATCTTCCACCCGCTGCTGTTCCAGACCACCAGGCTTCCGGTGCCGCGCGGGCCCTCGGCGGCCGTGCGCGCCCTGGACGCCGAGCGTTGCCTGGCGGCGCTGGACGCGGTGCTTTCGGGCGCGGACGGCGGGCCGGGCGGTGACGGCTTCGCGGCGCTGGTCATCGAACCGGGTGTGCAGGGTGCCGCCGGCATCCGCGTGTATCCCGAGGGCTTCACGCGCGCGGTGTGCGAACGTGCGCGGGAGGCCGGCGTGCTGGTCGTGCTCGACGAGGTCGCCACCGGCTTCGGCCGCAGCGGCACGCTCTTCGCCGCGCAGCACGAGGGCGTCGCGCCGGACCTGCTGTGCCTGGCCAAGGGACTCTCGGCCGGATACCTGCCGCTTGCCGCCACCCTGGCCACCGAGCGCATCCACGACGGCTTCCTGGGTGAGCACCAGGACCTGCGCACCTTCTTCCACGGCCACACCTTCACCGGCAACGCGCTGGCCTGCGCCGCTGCATCGGCGAGCCTCGCCCTGTGCCGCGCGCCGAGCTTCCTGGATCACGCCGGCGCGCTGGCCGCCGCGCTCGAGGAGCAGCTGGCGCCCCTGGTCGACCACCCACACGTGCTCGAAGTGCGGCGCTACGGGACCATGTGCGGCATCGAGCTGGTGCGCGATCGCGGCGACATCGACGGGCACCGCCGTGGTGACACCGACGGGGCGCCGCCCGAGCCCTTCCCACTCGCGCGGCGCACCGGGCATCGCGTGACCGTGGCGGCCCGCGCGCGCGGTGCGCTGGTCCGCCCGCTCGGCGACACGGTGGTGCTCGTGCCGCCCCTGGCCATGACCGTCGAGGAGGCAGGCCGCCTGGTGGCGATCACGCGCGAGGCCATCGACGAGGCCACGCGAGGTGCCCCCGACCGCTCGCCCGTCGACGGGACCTGAGGTGGTGGCTCGCGGCGTCCTCGTCACGGGCACGGACACCGGCGTGGGCAAGACCTGGGTGACCTGCGCCCTGGCGCGGGCGCTGCGCGACGCCGCCGCCGGCTGGGATGCGACCGGCTCGAGCGCTTCCGGCGCGGATGCCCCCGGCGCGGGCGCTCCGCGCGTGGGCGTGATGAAGCCCTGCGAGACCGGGCTCGATGTCGAGTGGCCTGCCGAGCAGCTGCCCGAGGGCAGCGACGCGGCGGCCCTCGCCGACGCCGCGGGTTGTTCGGCGTCGGTCACCGACATCCTGCCCTGCGCGTACCGCCTGCCGGCCGCGCCGTCGGTGGCGGCGGCGTGGCAGGACGCGGTGGTCGACCTCACCGTGATCGAGGCGGCCTATGCACGGCTTGCGGAACAGCACGAGGTCGTCCTGGTCGAGGGTGCCGGCGGGCTGCTGGTGCCGCTCGTCGCGGGCTTCGATTTCTCTGACCTGGCCGCGCGCCTCGGGCTGGCCGTGCTGGTCGTGGCGCGGACCGGGCTGGGCACGCTGAACCACACCGCGCTCACCGTGCGGGCCGCGCGGGCCCGGGGGCTGGACGTGATCGGCGTCGTGCTCGATGCTGCGCAGGGCGAGGTGTCGGCGTCCGATCGGCACAACCTGTCGGCCCTGCCGGGGCTGCTCGGTGAGGTGCCCGTCCTGGCGGAGCTGGCGTACGGCGTCGCGCCGACGGCGGGATCGATGGCAGCGGTGGTGGGCGCGGTGCTGCGCTCGACCACCCGGGGAGAGCGGGCATGAGCAGCCGTCCGGGTCGCGCGGTTCGAGATGTCGTGGGCGCCGCGGGTGTCATCCCGGGCGTCGCCGCGGGCGTGTTGCTGCTGTCCGGGGCGATGCCCCTGACGGCGCTCGCGGCGCAGGATGCGGCGCAGCCCGCGCCGCCGGCCACGCCGCCGATCGCCGCGCCCGTGGCGCTGCCCGATGCGGCCAGCGTCGCCGAGGCCATCGAGGTCGCCATCGAACGCCTGCTCGAGATGCAGGAGGGCTCCGAGTGGCCCTACGAGGGCGTGTACAAGGTGCGCGGTGAGGACGGTGGGCGGCAGATCCCGATCGGTTACCGCGTGGGCGGCACGTCGATCTGCTCGCTGGCCCTGGTCGAGGCGCCGGGTTTCGCCGAGGATCCGGCGCGGCGGCTGGCGGTGAGGCGGGCCACCGAGTTCGTGGCCGGCGCCGTGGTCCACGACCTGATGGCGCACGAGTTCGAGGCCACCTACGACGTGCGCGGGTGGGGCTACGCCTACGGGCTGCTCTACCTGGTGCGCCTGACCGAGCTGGACCAGGTGCCGGACGGGCTCGAGGAGCAGGTCCGCGAGGCGATCCGCTTCTACCTGGACGGTGTCGCCGCGACCGAGATCCCGGTCTTCGGTGGCTGGGCGTACGGGCGGCGCGAGGGTTTCGACGCGCCGTCGCCGCCGAGCCCGTTCATGACGGCACCCACGCTGCAGGCCCTCTTCGCCGCCGAGCAGGGCGGCTGGGAGGTGGACGGCGACATGGTCAAGCGCGCGCTGGCCGCCTTGGAGGCGTCGCGCGATGCCCTGGGCGGCGTGGTCTACTCGGGCTTCGCGGAGGAGCGCGCCGCGGGTCTGCCGGGGTCGACGGGCCGCATGCTCGTGGTCGAGAACACGCTGCAGCTGGCGGGGCGCGGGTCGCTGGCGCGCGTGCGCGGAGCGCTGGACGCGTTCCTGGTGCACTGGCCGCGGCTCGAGGAGCGGCGCTCGCAGAACGGCACGCACATCGGCCCCTATGCCGTGGCGCCGTACTACTTCCACTTCGCGCATCGCTACGCGGCCCAGGCCATCGAGCTGCTGCCCGAGCCCGAGCGCAGCGAGTACCGCGCGCGCTACCGCGAGACGCTGTTCCGCACGCGCAGCGACGATGGCACCTGGAACGACCGCGTGTTCCCGCGCAGCGCGAACTACGGGACGGCGATGTCCTTGCTCGGATTGCTCGAGGAGCAGGGGACCGGCGCGGCGGTGTGGCCGGGCACCGGGCCCGCCCGCTGAGCGGCGTGCCGGACGAGTGTCGGCGCCGGCTGCTGCAGGCGCACCGGCATGTCGTACGGGACCGCCCGTTCGGTGTCCAGGCGGCGCCCGCCCCGCCTACCGCCCCGCCTCGAAGCGCTCGTTCGCCGCGCGGAACTTCTCGCGCAGGCCGTCGACGTCGAAGGGGCGCTGGACCAGGGTCTCGGCATCCCACTCGCTGCGGCCGGGCGCGAAGAAGTCGCCGCCGTAGATGTGGATCGCGCCGGTGAGCCGCTCGATCGGGTTGACCACCGAGTGCACCTCGTCGACGCCGAGCGGGTAGACCTCCTTCTCGGACAGCGAGCTGGCGCCGGCCGCCTCGACGATGTCGCCCTTCCGCTTCCAGACGATGTTGTCCTCGCGCCCGGTGTAGATCCCGATCGAGGCCCACATCCTGTGGTCGTGCGGGAGCAGCACCATGAGTGGCGCCCAGATCACGTTGAGGATGGTGAGCTCGTCCGAGTGGTGCAGCACGTCGAAGCCGGCTTCGGTGGGGGCGCCCAGGCCGGTCAGGACGCGGCCGGGTTCGGAGACCGCTCGCGCCAGGACCTCGCCGACGGCGGTCTGGCCCTGGGCACGCGCGCGCGTGACGTCGTCGACAAAACGCTCGACCTCGAACGTCTCGGTCAGCCGGGGGCCTGCGAGTGGCGAGCGTGCCGCGGTCGCTCCGGCGCCGACGGCAAGCGTGCCCATCGCGCCGGCGAGGAAGGTCCGTCGCGAGAGGTCTGATGTCATCGTTCTTCTCCGGCGTGCAGGGGCTGGTCAGCAGGCAGGGTACCGGCTGGCGATGTGCCGCGGGGATCGGCGGACGCTAGCATGTCCCGATGGATCGCCGACGTCTGCTCAAACTCGCGCTCGCCGGACTGGGCGGCCTCGCGGCCCTGCGTTTCGGGCTGCCCTGGTGGTGGCGCGTGGGCCCGCCGCGCGCGCTCGAGCCCGAGGTCGGTGCGTGGGTCGAGGGCAAGCTCGCCGGACTCGACCTCTCCGCGGTCTGGGACACGCATTGCCACGTGGTCGGGGTCGGCGCGGGCGGCAGCGGCTGCTGGGTGAACCCCGAGATGCTCAGCCACGCCAACCCGTGGCGCCGCCTGCAGTTCGACTGCTACCTGGCCGGCGCCGGCATCAGCCTCGGCGGGGACCCGGACGCCGAATACCTGGAGCGCCTGCTCGCCCTCCACCGCCTGGCGAACCCGGCGGGCAAGCTGGTCGCCTTCGCCTTCGACTACCACATCGACGACGCGGGCCGCGAGGTGCCCGAGGCCTCGACCTTCTTCGTGCCCGACGAGTACGTGCTGCGCCTCGCTGCCGAGCACGACGACTTGGTGGCCTGTGCCTCGGTGCACCCGTACCGCACCGATGCCCTCGCGCGCCTGGACGCGGCTGTCGCGGCCGGCGCCGTCGCGGTGAAGTGGCTGCCGAACGCCATGGGCATCGACCCGGCCTCGCCCCGCTGCGACGCCTTCTACGCGCGGCTCGTGCACCACGGCATCCCACTCATCACGCACGCCGGGCACGAGTCCGCCGTGCACGCGGACGAGCACCAGGAGTACGGCAACCCGCTGCGCATCCGCTCGGCGCTCGACGCCGGCGTGAAGGTCTGCATGGCGCACTGCGGCAGCCTGGGCGAGATGCGCGACCTCGACGCGGGCAAGACCGGTGGTGAGCGCAAGCGCGAGAGCTTCGAGCTGTTCCTGCGCGTGTTCCGCGAGCCACGGTGGGCCGAGCGCTTCTTCGCCGACATCTCCGCCGTGACCTTCGTCAACCGCGCCGATGTCGTGCTGCGCGAGCTGCTGGTGGCCGAGGACCTGCATCCGCGCCTGGTGAACGGGACCGACTATCCGGTCGTCGCCGTGGACCCCGTGATCAGCACGCGCATGCTGGCCATGGACGGTTTGCTGTCCGACGAGGATCGCTCCATGTGCGAGCGCGTCTTCGAGGCCAACCCGCTGCTCTTCGACCTCGTGCTCAAGCGCAGCCTGCGCCTCCAGGCCGACGGCGTCACGCACCGCTTCGCGGATGCGGTCTTCGAGACCCGGAGGCTGTTCGTTTGAGGGAGACGATGACGGGCCGCAAGGCCGGCGCCTTCGACGACCCGGCGGTGCTGGGGTGGATCGAGCAGAAGCTGTTGCGCCCGCTCGACGGTTTCGGCGGGGGCGAGATCGAGTACGCGTTCCCGATGCTCGGTTCGCGGACGCCGATCGCCATCGCCTCGTCGGAGCAGGGGGGCCGGGCGGTGGTCAAGCTCATGCGCAGCTGGTGGGCGTTGCTGCGCGTGTCGTCCAACCAGCGCTGGATGCGGCAGCACGGCCTGCCGGTTCCCAACGTGCTGGCCTGGTCGGCGCTGAGCCGGATGACCGCGCCCCGGCGCTTCGTGATGATCGAGCAGTTCATCGACGGACCGTCCATCAACGTGATGGAGGACCAGTCGCAGCGCCCCGAGAAGCTGTTGCAGATCGCCACGTCGCTCGCCGCGATGCACAGCCACCAGCGCCGCCGGGCCGGGCAACCCTGGCTGCCGTCGCCGGTGACGGCCATGAGCCGCTACCTGCCGCGGGTCGAGGCGCGTGTCGAGAAGTTGCGCAACGTCCTGGGCGACACGGCGACCACCGAGATGCTCGGCCAGGTGCGCGAGCACGCCGCCCGCCTCACCGACCGCCCCCGCTACGAGTTCATCCACGGGCACGTGAACCCGAACAACTTCCTGCTCGCCGGCGGCACGGCCTGGCTGATCGACCTGGAGATGGTCCAGTTCTCCGACTTCGGGCGGGACCTCGTGCGCGCCGGCCACCGCCTCGCCCGCGGCGTGCCCGAGCACCGCAAGCTCTTCTTCGACCGCTACTTCGAGGTGGTCAAGGGCGTCACGCGCGACCAGTGGGCCGAGCAGGCGCCCTTCTACGAGGCGGACTACCGCATTTCGCGGGCCGTGGGCTGGCAGCGCGACAAGGACAAGGGGCTCGTCGGCGGGGATGAGTTCACGCAGGAGGTCGACGCCGAGGTCAGGGCCGCGCGCGAGGCCCTCGCGGGGCCCTGGATCCCCGACTGAGCTTCGCGACGGGCCTCCCGGGTTCCCGGCCGGGCCATGCTGGACGGGCGGGCTCCGGGGACGGCCGCCGGGGGTCTCCCGGGCCGGCGGGGAATGTGGCAGCCCGGCGGCAACCAGGATTCGCCCTCCAGGGACGATTGACAGCCGGACGACAGTCGTAGTATTACGGTCGTAGTTCTACAGGTGTCGTCGAGGTTGCTGCGGCCGCCCAGCAGTTCCACCGCAGCCCCCTCGGCACACTTCAGGATGGACTTCGAGACGGAGGAGACCGATGAGCAGCCCCTTGTCCACGGGTTCGGGCCAGCTGAGCGAGCTGCAGCTGGCCGTCATGCGCGCCGTCTGGGTGGCCGACGAGGCCACCGTCGCGGAGGTGCACGAGGCGCTCGCCGAGCGGGGCCTGGCGCCGACCACGGTCGCGACCCTGCTCAACCGGTTGGAGAAGCGCGGGCTCTTGTCGCACCGGACCGAGGGCCGGCAGTTCGTCTATCGCGCGCTGGTCGCCGAAGACCAGCTGCGCACGACCATGGTCGAGGAGCTCACCGACCGTGTCTTCGCCGGCGACGTCGCCGCGCTGGTGAGCCAGTTGCTCGCCGACCACGAGATCGACGCGGGCGAGCTGGCTCGCGTGCGCTCCATCATCGACGCGCGGCTGCGGGAAGGGAGCGACGATGGACATCGCTGAACGCCTCGCGGCCCTGGCCGCCGACGTGGTCGCCTGGGGCGCGACCTACCTGCTGCACAGCACGCTGTTCCTCGCCTCGGCCTGGGTGGTGCTGCGCTTCGGCCGCCACTGGTCGCCTCACCTGCGCGAGAAGACGGCCAAGCTGGCCCTGGCGGGGGGCGTGATCACCGCCACGATCCAGGTGGCCGCCGGCTTCGATCCCGCCTTCGGCCGCGTGGGCCTGCCCTGGCTGGACGCGCCGACGGAGTCCGTCTCGGTCGAACGCGCCGAGGACGACCGCCTCGGCGAGGGTGTCGCGGGGCTGCAGTGGGTCGAGCGTTCCGAGGGGCCCCGGGTGCGACCCGCCGTGCTCCACCGCGAAGGCGACGGGCAGGCGCATGGGGACCTGACTCCCGCGATCCTCGCCCGTCGCGATGCGCAGCGTGCGGCGCGCGCGTCCCCCTCGACCCACGACGGGTTGCCCTGGACCGAACTCGCGCTGGCGGTCTGGATCGTCGGCGCCGGCTACGGCCTGATGCGCTTGCGCCGCGCCTTCCTCGATCTGGGCGGCCATCTCGACCTGCGGCGACCGGTCGGCGGTCCCCTGCACGCCGTGCTCGAGCGGCTGCGCCACGCCGCGCGCATGCGTCGGCGCGTCAAGCTCACCGCGTCCTCCACGCTGCCCGGTCCGGTCTCCCTCGGCCGCGCCGAGATCTGTGTTCCGGACCGCGCCGTGACCGACCTCGACCCGTCGCTCCAGCAGGGCATGCTGGCCCACGAGCTGGGTCATCTCGCGCGTCACGACCCGCTCTGGCTGGTCGCCTGCTCCGTCCTGGAGCGCGTGCTCTTCTTCCAACCGCTGAATGCGGTCCTGCGGCGTGAGCTGCAGGACGCCAGCGAGTACCTCTGCGACGATTGGGCCGTCCGCCACACCGGTGGCGGAGTCGGACTGGCGCGCTGCCTGGCCGAGGTGGCCGGCTGGCGGCACGCCCACGGCCCCGTCGAGAACCAACCGGCGCTCGTCGCCACCATGGCTGCCCAAGGGAGTTCCCTGATGAAGCGTGTCCAGCGCTTGCTCGACGAGGATCGTGACGTGGTCACCGACCGGCCCAGTCGCCTCTGGCTGCCCGTGGGCGGTGTGCTGTTGGCCTTCGTGGCCACGGTCGCCCCCGGCGCCGCGCCCGTGACCGATCCACCGCGTCCGGTGGCGAACCCGCTCGCCGCGACGTTCGTATCGACCGCCGACGCGTTCGAACCCGCCTCGGTCCTCGCCGTGGCGCGTCCCGCCGCGGGGCTTCCCGCACCGACCGACGACGACGTGCGCCGCTTCAAGGCCAAGCCCGGCCAGGGCATGCGCATCACCGGCGACCGCGTGCGGTTCACGACGAGCGACGAGGACGACGACGTCCAGGTGATCGAGCTCGACGGCGGCTTCGTGTACGTGGTCAACGGCGCTGACGGCGGAGGCGCGGGCGAGCACCTGGTCTGGAGCACGGCAGCCGGCGGTGACTTCACCTGGCTCGGTGCCGACGACGACGACGAGACCTTCGTGTTCAAGGCCGGCAGCGGCGACGAGCCCCACCGCGTCCTCAAGTACGTGGTCAAGGGCACCCGCGGCGAAGATGTCCACGGGTACACGCTGGGTGCCGCCGACGACGATGAGGATGAAGACTCGAACACGTTCGTGGTCGAGAGCAGCCGCGCCAAGTTCCCGCTCTACAGCATGGACGGCAACGTCTGGATCTCCGACGGCGACGACGACAACGCCTTCGTGGTCCGCGGCCACGGCCCGTGGTTCTCGTCCGACGACGACGGTGAGGACGACGACGAGGAAGACGACGTCTGGGTGACCCGACGACCCGGCCAGAAGGTCCGGGTGCTGCGAGACGATGGCGCCCATGTCGAGCACCAGTGGCGTCAGGCCCGCGCCCCTCGCGCCGGCGTCAACCGGACGGTCAAGCTACGCCGGCTCGACGACGACGACCACGCCGTCGAGATCCACGGGATCCACGCGGACGATGACGACCACGATGTGTGGGTCGAGCGCCTCCACGGTGACGACCACGACTTGAAGGTCCACCGCCTCCACGGCGACGACCACGGCGTCTGGGTCGAGCGCCTGCACTTGCCCGGTGGCGGTGGCGACGTCGAGATCCACGAGGTCCACGGCGACGGCGGCCAGGAGATCCGGATCCACCGTCTGCGTGGCGACGACATCGAGGCGATCATCGAGCTCGACTTCAGCAACGAGGTGCCGGGCGTGGGCCAGCGCACGCAGCGCCTGCGCGTTCCGGCCCGCGCGCGTGTGCAGCGGCAGGCCGCGCGCGGCGGCGACGAGCGTCACGCCGTGCGCCTCCACCGCCGCCATGACGGCGGCGACGTGGAGGGCACCATCGAAGAACTCCAACGCGTCATCGAGGCTATCGCCGAGGAACTCGAGGCCCTGAGCGAGGAGCTCGAGGACGAGGTCGGTGGGGCGCTCGAGCAGCTCGCGGACGAGGTCGAGCGTGGCTTCGCCGACGCGGGCGGTGACTGGGAACACGACTTCGCCGAGTTCGAGGCCGAGTGGGAAGGTGAGTTCGCGGACTTCGCCGTGGAGTGGGAGCACGAGTTCGAGGAACTGGCCGCGGACATCGAGAGCGACTTCGCCGAGGTGGAGTGGCAGGTGCTGGCCACCGAGCTGGAGGACATGACCGCCGAATTCGAGATCGACATGGCTGACCTGGCCACCGAGTTCGAGATCGACCTGGATCACATGCTGATCGACCTCGAGGACGTGATGTTCGACTTCGCGGTGGACTGCGAGGACCGGACCAACGTCTTCCAGATCGAGTGGATCGATGGCGACGACGACTGCGAGAGCATCGACATCGAGGACATCGAGGACATCGAGGACATCGAGGACATCGAGGACATCGAGGAGATCGAGGTCGATCTCGACTTCGTGACCGAGGAGGTCCTCGAGCCGGGCGTCGTGGGCTGATTCCGCGGGGACACGGCTCGGCCCGACGGGGGCGCGGGAGGCCGGCACGGCCTGTCGCGCCCCCGCGCCGTTCGGATTCTCCTCAAGCCGGAGTGGGCGCTCACCCGAGAGGGACAGCGGAGAGTTCCTACGAGAGGACCTCCCGGCCCAGGCCGGGAGAGAGAGGATGGACCGATGACCGCGACCATGCTGGGGCGGACTCCGCAGTTCGCCGGGCTGTCTTTCCCGCAGCCCAAGGGAGCGCGGACCGCCGTGCTCGCCGACGATGACCGCTTCACGCGCATGGCCCTGCGGCGTGTGCTGGAGGGTCTTGGCTACGACGTCTACGAGGCCGAGGACGGCCACCACGCGTGGACCTACCTGCGCACCCACCCGGGCGTGCAACTGCTCGTCACCGACCTGGTCATGCCGCGCATGAACGGGCTGCAGTTGATCCTGGCTGCGCACCGCTGGGATCCGGAGCTGGCCGTGGTGGCCGTGACCGGAGCCAGCAGCGGAGACAGCCGTCTGCATTCCGCCCGCGTGCGCGGCGCCGCCTCGGTGCTGAAGAAGCCCTTCCGGCTGGAAGAGGCGCGCGACGCGATTCGCGTCGCCACGCGCTGAACAGCCGGCCGGTCCCGGGCCCACATCGCCCGGGCCGGGCTCAGCCGGCCGCCACCGGTGCTTCGTCCGCGACCGCCGTGACCGCCGACTCGGGTTCGGCGTAGCGCACGATCGTGTCGCCGGGGCTCGGCTCGAAGCGGAAGCTCGGTGCGAAGAACGTGACCTTGCCCGCCTCGCTGCAGGCGAGCACGGTCAGCGATCCCTCGCCGGTCTCGCGCTCGAGATCCTCGACGCCGAACTCCTCGGTGAGGCGCGTGCGCCGGAACGTCCAGTGCTCGAACTGCCGGTAGACCAGGCTGTCGAAGTACGCGTTCTCGTCCATGATCACCCGGCCGCGCATGGACTCGGCCACGACCCGGGGGTCGTGCGCCTCGTAGTCGTGATGCGCGAGCTGGAAGACCTTGTCCCGGCCGAGCTCGGGGCCGAAACGCGCGCAGACCAGCGCGTTGTACGAGTCGTCGTCGGTGGCCGAGAGCACGATGTCCACGCGGTGTTCTCCGAGCCAGTCCTCGGCGTCGGCGGAGAGCACCTCGCCGTAGCGGACCGGCACACCGGCCAGGCGCGGGTCGCGCAGATGGTCCCAGGAGCTGTCGACGATGAGCACCGGGACCTCGAGATCCACGAGCAGGCGCGCGAGCCCGGTGCTCCAGGCCGAGGCGCCGACGATCAGCACCCCGTCCCGGTCGCCCGCGGACAGGCCCAGCTTCCGCGCGAGCGGACGCAGCGTGAACCCGTGCAGCACGACGGTGAGGAAGATCAGCCCGAACACGAGCGGCACGATCTTCCCGCCGTCGGCGTAGCCCGCTTCGACCAGACGCGGCGCGAAGAAGCCGGCCACGGCCGCGGCGACCACGCCGCGCGGCGCGATCCACGACACCAGCAGTCGCTCACCGCGACTCATGTCGGTGCCGATCGTCGAGAGCAGGATCGCCGCCGGCCGCACGACGAAGAGCATGGCCCCCAGGAAGAGCAGCGCGCGGCCATCGAGGGCGCCGAGTGACGCGGGATCCAGACCGGCCGTGAGCACGATGAAGACGCTCGACACGAGCAGGATCGCCACGCTCTCCTTGAAGCGCTGCAACTCCCCGAGGCTGGGCAGGGCCAGATTGCCGACGACGACGCCCAGGATCGTGGTGGCCAGCAACCCGGCCTCGTCCTGCGCGAGGTTGCCCAGGGCGTAGACCGCGATCACCGTGGCGAGCAGGGTCGGCGCCTTGAGGAACTCGGGGACGGCACCGGATCGGAAGGCGCGCCCCAGGCCGAAGCCCGCGCCGGCGCCCAGGGCCGCACCCGCCAGTCCGGCGATCCCCAGGTCGACCGCGGCGGTCGAGAGTCCGGCGCTCTGGCTCGCGCTCGCGTGCGTGAAGAACTCGAACACGAGCACCGCCAGCAGCGCGCCGGTCGGGTCGTTGACGATGCCTTCCCACTTGAGGAAGGACGCCGGGCGACGCTTCAGTCGCGCTTGCCGGAGCAACGGCATGACGACCGTCGGCCCGGTGACGATGAGCAGTGCGCCGAGCAGCAACGCCACCGGGAAGGACAGCCCGCCGACGAAGTACGCCGCGGCCGTGCCGAAGACCCAGCCCAGCGCGGGAGCCAGCGTCACCAGTCGTCGCACGCCCTTGGCCGCCGCGCCCAGCTCGTGCAGCTTCAGTTGCAGGCCGCCATCGAACAGGATCACGGCCACCGCGAAGCCGACGAGCGGGTGCAGCAGCTCACCGAAGTCGCGGACGGGAACGATCCACTCCAAGCCCGAACGACCCACGGCCAGGCCGACCGCGGAGAGCACGACGATGGCGGGCCAGCGCAGACGCCACGCGACCCATTGGGCCGCGATGCCGAGCGTGACCACGAGAACGATGGCGACAGCCGCGGAATCCATCAGTGGGCTCTCACGACTCCTCGGTCTCCTCGCTGTCGTCCTCGGCTTCGTCCATGCCCAGCTTCACGCGTCCCACGGGCGAGATCATCTCGGGGCCCCACGGCGGATCCCAGACCACGTTGACCGTGACCTCCTTCACGCCCTCGACCTCCCGAACGCGTTTCTCGGCGTCCGCGGGCAGCTCCGCCGCCGACGGGCAGCTGGGCGAGGTCAGGCTCATGACGACGTTGACGTCCATGTTCTCCAGGATGTCGACGCCGTAGATGAGGCCGAGGTTGACGATGTCGACCGGGATCTCCGGGTCGAACACCTTCTCCAACGACTTCATGATGTCGTCGTGCAACTTCGAGTTGTCGGTCACGGGGCTTCTCCGAGGTGCGGCTTGGATGGGGAGGCAGTGAGGTGGGATCGGATCGTGGCGGCGGCGCGCGCGGCCGGGATCGAGGTCGGGCCGGCGGGGTGCGGGCGGCCGACGGGGGGCAAGGCCGGCGCGGTGGCGTCGCGCCAGCGCGGGACCGCGTCGAGGATCTCGGGCAGGCCGAGGCGATCGAAGAGTTCGGCGGAGGCCGGGCGGTCGGCGCCGTGCCAGCGCAGGTCCGCCGAGGTGAGCAACGTCGGCACGTCGTCGTGCAGCGTCGAGAGGCGGCGGAACAGCTTGACCTCCTCGACGTCCTCCGCGAGGCGCTTGGCGATGGCCTTCGCATTGCGGATGTTGGCGTGCAGGGCCAGCTCGGGATCGGCGAGCAGGGCGTCGAGGGAGTCGGCGTGGCGCAACAGTCGGGCGGCCGTCGTCTTGCCCACGCCGCGCAGGCCGGGGAAGTGGTCGGTGCTGTCACCGGCCATGGCCAGCAGGTCGGCGAGCTGGTCGGCCCGCACGCCGAAGCGGCGCACCACGTCGTCCGGTCGCGTGTGCTCGTCCTTGACGCACTCGTAGAGCGAGACGCGGTCGGTGACGAGCTGGGCCAGGTCCTTGTCGGCGGTGACGATGACCACGCGCCAGCCGGCGCGCTCGGCACGACGACCGAGCGTGGCCAACACGTCGTCGGCCTCGAAGCCGGGTTCGACCGACACGGCGAAGCCCAGCGCGCGGCACACTTCGGGTGCCAGACCGAACTGCACCTTGAGATCGTCGGGCGGCGACTCGCGATCGGCCTTGTACTCGGGGTAGAGCTGATGCCGGAAGGTCTTGCGGCCGGGATCGAAGGCGATGGCCACATGGCTCGGCCTCACGCGACGCAGCAGCCCCAGCAGCAAGCGCGCCAGCCCGGCGACCGCGTGCACCGGCGTCCCGTCCGGCGCCGACCGCGGCGGAACCGCGAAGTAGCAGCGGAACAGGTAGGCCGTGCCATCGACGAGCAGGACCTGGGACGGGGCGGGCACGGGAAGGCTCCGGGGGATGTGAACCGGCCGATGATAGCCCTCCGGAGGCGTGGTCCGCGCCCCATGCCGGAGCCCGCGGGCCGCCTTGCTCCCCCCCAGGGCCGCAGCTACGCTCCCTTCACTTCGGCCGACGTCGGTGTCGATCTCTCCTTGTGCCGTCTTCCCGCCCGCTTCCCCACCCGCTCGTTCGCCCTCCCAGCCCCCGTCACGCGGTCTCCTGATGCCCGGCAAGCGCCCCTTCCTCGAAGTGATCCGCGACCGGGTCCTGCTCGGCGATGGCGGCATGGGCAGCGAGATCTACGCCCGTGGCGTCTTCATCAACAAGTGCTGGGACGAGCTCAACCTCAGCAACCGCCCCCTGATCGAGGGCATCCACCGCGACTTCGTCAACGTGGGCGCCGAGCTCATCGAGACCAACACCTACGGCGCCAACGCGCCGAAGCTGGCGGCCCACGGACTCGACGGTCGTTTGTCCGACATCCTGTGCGCCGGCGTCCAGATCGCCCGCGCCGTGGCCGGGCCCGAGTTGTACCTGGCCGGCAGCATCGGCCCGCTCGGCCCCGCGGCCGAGGCAGCCGGCATGAGCGACGAGGAACAGGCCGCGGCGTACGGCGAGGTGGCGGTGATCCTGGCCGACGCCGGCTGCGACGTGCTCTACCTCGACACCTTCACGAGCCTGCACGACTTCCGCCGCGCCAGCGAGGCCACCAAGGCGGCGACGGACCTGCCCGTCGTGGCCAGCTTCTCGTTCCACCGCGGCTTCGTGATGGGCAACGAGGGCTACATGGTCGAGCCCGCCGACGTCGCCGCCGTGGCCGACCTGACCGGGGTCGACGTGCTCGGCGCCAACTGCGGCGACGGCCCGCTCCCGACGCTCGAGGTGGTCGAAGCCCTGTCGCTCAAGTCCGGGCGGCCGATCTCGGCCATGCCCAACGTGGGCGGGCCGGCGCTCGTGGACGGACGGCAGGTCTACCTGACGTCAGCCGAGTACATGGCCGAGTACGGGCGCCGCTACGTGCAGAAGGGCGCGCGCATCATCGGCGGCTGCTGTGGCGTGACGCCGAAGCAGATCAACGAAGTCCGCAGCTACCTGGCCTCGATCCAACCGCGACGCAGCCGGATCTCGGTCAAGGAGCCCGAGCAGGCCGAGGTCGGAGCCGATCCGAGTCCGATCGCCGAGCGCACGCCCTGGGGCTCCAAGCTCGGCAAGCAGTTCATGGTCAGCGTGGAGCTCGACCCGCCGCACGGGCTCGAGGCCCCGACCAAGTCGCTGGAGGCCGCGAAGTTCCTCAAGGACGCCGGCATCGACGCGGTCAACATCGCCGACGGCCCACGCGCCATGGCGCGCATGAGCCCGGCGGCCATGGCCACGCTCGTGAAGCAGGGCACGGGCATGGAGACGATCATCCACTACTGCTGTCGCGACCGGAACGTGCTCGCGATGCAGGCGGACCTGATCGGCGCCAACAACCTCGGCCTCAAGAACCTGATGCTGATCACGGGCGATCCTCCCAAGATGGGCAACTTCCCCGACGCCACGGCGGTGTTCGACGTCGATTCCATCGGCCTGATCACCTTCGCGAGCATGCTCAACCACGGCTTCGACCTCTCGGGCCGCAGCATGCAGGGGCAGCACACCGACTTCGTGATCGGCACCGGCTGCAACCCGGGGCACGTGGACCCCGAGCTCGAGGCCGCGCGGTTCGGACAGAAGATCGAAGCCGGCGCCGAGTTCGTGTTCAGCCAGCCGGTCTACGACCCGGCGCACCTCGACACGTTCCTCGAGAGGACCGCCGACGCACCGGCGATCCCGTTCTTCGTCGGGATCCTGCCCTTGGCCTCGCTCAAGAACGCGGAGTTCCTGACGCGCGAGGTGCCCGGCATGGAGGTTCCGGAGGAGATCCTCTCGCGGCTGCGCGACTGCCGCACCAAGGAGGACCAGCGCGAGGTCGGGATCCGCGTGGCCACCGAGAGCCTGGCCGCGGCCCTCGAGCACGAGCGCATCAAGGGCGCGTACATCTTTCCGCCCTTCGGTCGCTACGAGCCGATCCTTCGCGTGCTCAAGGATTCGGGCGCGCGCGGCTGAAGGCAGCGGAACCACGGCACGCACCGGCTCGTCGGTGGGGACCGTGGTTCCGTCAGGAGACCGCTCGTGAAGCGGGCGGTCGCGGGCGAGCGATCGGCGCGGCGGTCAGCCGTCGCTGCCGATGGACTCGACCGGGCACTGCTCCATCGCCTCGATGCAGAGGGCGATCTCTTCGTCCGTGGTCGGCTGGGTATGGACGAAGTCGTGATCGCCGTCCTCGCTCTCCTTGAAGTGCGCGGGCGCGATGTCCGAGCACAGGTGGCAGAGAATGCACTGCGTGTCGACGTAGAACGCGCCGTCCACGTTGTCGGCGTACTTGTCGGCGGGATTCGCCATGGTGGGGTCTGCCTTCGGACTTGGGGTTCCGGAGATCCGGAATCATGGGGCTGCGACAAAGATCTCCAATCCTAGATCGGATGGAGGGGGCGGTCCAGCGGATCGGGAGCCTTCGGCGATGTTCTCTGCGGTCGTCAGCGGTCGGGCGTGGCCAGCCGCAGGCGCACGGCGAGCTCGTGGACGCCGAAAGCCTCGATACGGAGGTCCTCGATCCGATCGCCGAGCAGCTCCCGCACCTCGGTCAGGGCCTCGGCCCCGAAGCCCTCACTGAAGATCACCAGGACACCACCGTCTTCCTCCTCCAGGCGCAGGCCCGAGAGGGCGGCGTAGGTGGCACGCAGGGACTCCAGCGCCGCGTCGTCCAGATCGGACTCGGCGACGACGGCGTCGGACGCCAGCCAGAGCGCGCCCGGTCCGCCCCCGAAGCGGACACGCACGTGCCCGGGCCGGACCTCGCAGATGAAGCCGCGGTGGTCCGCGATGGCGAGAGCACCGTTGGCTCGGCAGCGGCGCGCGCGGACCGCCTGGGCCGGCAGCCAGCCGGCCTTGTTCACGGGGCGTTCGGTACCGGGGTAGCGGGCCATGGGGACCGACCCTAGCAGCCCGCGCGCAAAGTCATCCGCGTCGAGGACGCCTCGAGAACGCCGGCTCGGCGTTGCAGGATCCTCGACGAATCCACGGATTCGCCTCCGGTCCTGCGCCTTGATCCGACGCTCTCGAGACGCCCTCGCCTGCAGAGCACTTCGCGC
>JAJDER010000104.1 GCA_029259725.1 Planctomycetota bacterium
GGCCGGCAGCCAGTCGCGTGGCGACGGCGGGAAAAGATGCGCTTGGTCCGGCTCGTACGGCTCGAAGATCTGTCCCATGCCCAATTCTGGACCGATCCATCGCTCCCTTCAATTCCCGATCTGCGGCGCAAGCTCCTAGCGGGCCAGATCCTCGCGCCGGCCGCGTCCGCGGGCCGTGGGGTGGGCGCCGGTGGGTGGGCCGCCCGGGGGAAGGGACTCCCCGGCCCGGGAACTCGTGGGATCCTCATTCGGTGGGTCGGATTTGCATTCCCTTCAAGGGAGCGCCTAAAACAAACCGATTCGTCAACGAGGAGCCCCCCTCGGCCCGGCCACGATGGGCACCCCCGTCAGCCGGTCCTGATCCACGATCCTGGAGTCCAAGCATGCGTCACCTGATCACCCTGGCCTGCGTGGCGGCGCTCGGCGTCGCCTCGGCGCAGAGCGACGAGACCCTGGTGTTCGCTCTCGAGCTGGCCAGCCCGGTCGGCACCGACGGCCTCGACACCCGCTCGATCGACTTCGTCGACATCGACGACGACACCGACCTCGACCTGTACGCCTGCAACTTCAACCAGGTGAACATCCTCTACACCAACGACGGGGCGGGCAACCTGACCGCGGTGATCGCCGGCGATCCGATCGTCACCGACATCGAGCGCAACTTCGACCAGTGCTTCGGCGACGTCGACAACGATGGCGACATGGACCTGTTCCTGGCCAACGGCAACGATCAGGACAACAGCCTGTACATCAACCAGGGCAACGCCCAGGCGGGGACGGCCGGCACCTTCGTCAAGGAGACGACGGGTGCGGCGGTGACCACCGGAGGCGACAGCTACGGCGCCTGCTTCGGCTTCCTCGACGGCGACGCATTCCTGGACCTGGTCGTGGCCAACCGCTTCCAGGACAACTTCCTGTTCTTCGGCGACGGGACCTCGGCGGGCTTCACGCAGGACGTGGTCACGCTGGCCGGAGAGAACAAGCCCAGCCGCTCGGTGTCACTCCCCGACATCGACGACGATGGCGACCTGGACATTGTCTTCGCCAACAGCAACGGCGAGAACAACGCCATCTACGTGAACCAGGGCGGTTTGCAGGCCGGCACGATCGGCACCTTCGCCAAGCTCGCCACCGGTGACTTCGTCAACGACGGCGGCAACAGCTACGGCGTCGCCGCGGCCGACCTCGACGGGGATGAGGATCTCGATCTCGTGGTGGCGAACCGGGACGAGGCCAACGCGGTCTACCTGAACGACGGCGTGGGCAACTTCACCGAGGACCTCACCTCGCCCATGACCCAGGACGCCGGCGACAGCTACGACGTGTCGCTCTGCGACTGGGACGGTGACGGCGACTTCGACGTGCTCATCGCCAACCGGGTCGAGAACAACTTCGCCTACCTGAACACGGGGAACTTCACCTTCGTGAAGGACGTCGACGGTCAGGTCGGCAACGATCGTGGCGACACCCGCGGCATCGCGGCCGGCGACCTGAACGGCGATGGCTTCCTGGAGATCGCGGCGGCGAACACCCTGGGCGGCAACGACTTCCTGTACGACAACCGGGGCCTGCAGTGGAAGGACCTCGGGGACGGCCTGCCCGGAGCGACGACCCCGTCGATGTTCGGCAACGGCAACCTGGTGTTGAACTCCATGGCCAGCCTGACCACGACCGATGCCCCGCCGAACACGGTGACCAACCTGATCCTGGGCGCGACCACGGTGTCGGCCCCGTTCAAGGGCGGCGTGCTGGTGCCGAGCCCGGACATCGTGCTGCCTCCGCTGCCGACCAACGCGAACGGTGAGCAGTTCCTGCAGGGCACGATCGTCAACCCGCTTCCGTCGTTGGTGACCCTGTTCCTGCAGAACTGGATCGCGGACCCGTCCGGCCCCCAGGGCCTCACGGCCACGAACGCCGTGTCGGTGACGACGCTCTAGCAGCCGTCACTCCATGTCATCCGCGTCGAGGACGCCTCGAGAACGCCGGCTCGCGTTGTCGCGTCCGATCAGCCGATCGAGACCAGCTCGACCTGGAACACCAGCGGTGCTCCGCCGGGAATCGTCGGCGGAGCGCCGCGATCGCCGTAGCCGAGCGCCGACGGGATCAGGAAGCGGTACGTCGAACCCTCGGGCATCAGCTGCACGCCCTCGGTCCAGCCGGCGATGACGGCGTTGAGCGGGAAGCTCGCCGTCTGCCCGCGGGAGTAGCTGCTGTCGAAGGGCGTGCCGTCGGTGAGCCAGCCGGCGTAGTGGACGGTCACGGTGTCGCTCGCGCCGGGCTTGTCGCCGGTTCCCTCGGTCACGATCTCGTACTTGAGACCCGAGGCCGTGGTGTGGGCGTTGTCGGGGGGCAGTGCAAAGGTGGGGTCGGCCATCGGGGTGCGTCCCAGGAGGCGTGGAAGGAATCGGAACATGCGCAGGGGTGTGGCGTGCCGGCTACTCGCCGACGGCGAGGAGCTCGATGCGGAAGACCAGCGTCGCGTCGCCGGGGATCTTGGGTGGGTTTCCGCGCGCGCCGTAACCGATGTCGCCCGGGATCACGAAGATCGAGGTGCCACCTTCCTGCATCAGCTGCAGACCCTCGGTCCAGCCCGCGATGACGCGGTTGAGGGGGAAGCTCGTGGTCTCGCCGCGCCGGTAGCTGGCGTCGAAGAGCGTGCCGTCGGTGAGCCAGCCGGCGTAGTGCACGGTGACCGTGTCGGTCGGTCCGGGCGAGGGGCCGAAACCCTCTTCCAGGGTGATGAACTGCAGGCCGCTGGCGGTGGTGGTCAGCTCGTTCGCGGTGGGCAGCACGAAGGGCGGCAAGGGCACCGGGATCGGACCGGGCGTCAGTCCCAGCATCTCGACCAGGTAGATCAGGGTCGAATTCGGCGGGATCGTCGGTGGGGCGCCGTCGTCACCGAAGGCGAGGTCGGCCGGGATCACGAAGCGGCAGGTGTCGCCGGGGCCCATGAGCTGGAGGCCCTCCGCCAGGCCGTCCATCGGGAGGCGGTTGCAGGCCAGCGCGATCGGGCCGCCGGACTGGGCCGAGGAGTCGAACAACGTGCCGTCCTCGAGCCAACCCGTGATGTGGACCTCCAACCGGTCGTTGAACAGCGCGCGCGTCTCGCCCTCGCCGCGCGCGATCCATTCCACCCCCAGGCCGCTGGCGGTGCGCTCGAGCGCGTCGGCGGCGGGCAGCACGAACTCGGGGATCTCGACCCGCTTGAGGACCTCGAGCAGCTCGACATCGAAGACCAGCGTCGCGTTCGGGGTGATCAACGGCTTCCTGCCGCGCTCGCCGTAGGCCAGGTCACCGGGGATGACCAGCTTGATCTTCCCGCCCGGCTTGAGCAGCTGCAGGCCCTCGGTCCAGCCGGCGATGACACCGTTGAGTGCGAAGGTGGCGGGGCCGGGTCCCTTGAAGCTGCTGTCGAACTCCGTGCCGTCGGTGAGCCAGCCCGTGTAGTGGACCTTGACCGTGTCGAAGGGGCTGGCGGGGCCCTCGCCGCGGCCCTCCGTGAGTGTCGCCCAGCGCAACCCGGAGCCGGTGGTGGTCAGTTCGGTGCCCGCGGGGAGCTCGTCACCGGGCCAGGTGGCCGGGTCCTCCTGGGGGATGCCCAGGTCGAGGACGGGCAGGCCGCCCGGGTCGGGGGAGGCGGTCGGCGTCGGGTCGGTGGCAGCCGCCGGGCGGCACGAGAGCAGCACGGCGGTCACGGCGAACAGGGCGAGCAGGCGCGCGGGCATCGGACTCTCCGGAACTCGGGAAGGGCCGACACGTTATCCGACCCGCCCTCCGGGGCGCCAGAAAGGGTCGCTCAGGGCTCTCAGCAGGGGTCGTCGCAGATCGTGTAGTCCTCGATCTCCGGGTCGGCCTTGCGCGCCTGGCGCTCCTCCTCGACCTGCTCGGCCGAGGTGTGCACCTTGTTCGTGCTCAGGTTCATGATGCCGCGCTTGGGGTCATCCATCTCCATGGTGCATCTCCGTGGTGGGAGCGCGGTGGTGGGGGTGCGACCCCCTGCCCGGGGTCCGCACGCACCGCACGTCCGTGTGGCTCAGAACTGGGCGGACTCGGTGGACTCGGCCATGGCCGTGGTGGAGGACTTGCCGCCCGCGACCGCGTTGGCGACCGCATCGAAGTAGCTGGTGCCGACCTCGTGCTGGTGCCGCGTGGCCGTGTAGCCGTCGGCCTCGGAGGCGAACTCGGCCTGCTGCAGCTTGCTGTAGGCCGCCATGCCGCCGTCCTTGTACTGCCGCGCCAGCTCGTACATGCCGTGGTTCAGCGAGTGGAAGCCGGCCAGGGTCACGAACTGGAACTTGTAGCCCATGGCGCCCAGCTCCCGCTGGAACCTGGCGATGGTCGCGGCGTCGAGCTTCTGCTCCCAGTTGAACGACGGGGAGCAGTTGTAGGCCAGCAGCTTGCCCGGGTGCTCGGCGCGCAGGGCCTCGGCGAAGCGCTTGGCGTCGGCGAGGTCGGGCGTGCTCGTCTCGCACCAGACCAGGTCCGCGTAGGGCGCGTAGGCCAGGCCGCGAGCGATGGCGCAGTCCAGGCCGCCGGTGATGCGGTGGAAGCCCTCCGGGGTGCGCTCGGTGTCGGTGATGAAGGGGCGATCGCGCTCGTCCACGTCGCTGGTGAGCAGCCGGGCGCTGTCGGCGTCGGTGCGGGCGATGATCACCGTGGGCGTGCCGCACACGTCGGCGGCGAGGCGCGCGGCGTTGAGCGTGCGCACGAACTGCTTGGTGGGCACGAGCACCTTGCCACCCAGGTGGCCGCACTTCTTCTCGCTGGCCAGCTGGTCCTCGAAGTGCACGCCGGAAGCGCCGGCCTCGATCATGGCCTTCATGAGTTCGAAGGCGTTGAGGGGGCCGCCGAAGCCGGCCTCGGCGTCGGCGACGATGGGCGCGAACCAGTAGGTGGCGTGCTTGCCCTCCATGTGGTCGATCTGGTCGGCGCGCTGCAGCGTCTTGTTGATCTTGCGCACGACGTCCGGCACCGAGCTGACCGGGTAGAGGCTCTGGTCGGGGTACATCTGGCCGGCGTTGTTGGCGTCGGCGGCGACCTGCCAGCCCGAGAGGTAGATGGCCTTCAGCCCGGCGCGGACCTGCTGCATGGCCTGGTTGCCGGTGAGCGCGCCGAGTGAGTTGACGAAGGGTTCGGTGTTGAGCAGGTTCCAGAGGCGACGGGCGCCGACGTCGGCCAGGGTGTGGTGCACGGGCAGCGAGCCGCGCAGCTTCTCCACGTCCTCGGGGGTGAAGTCGCGCTCGATCCCGGCGAAGCGGTCGGTGCTCCACGCGGCTTCCGACTCGTGTCCGTTGATGCCGTCGAGGCGAGTGGGCGTGTCGTCGTGGGGCAGGCGGTTGTCGGTCATGGGTTCAGGGCCCTGGTGCGGTGGAGAAGGAGAGAGTTCGGGGAGAGAGCGATGCGGGTCAGGCGTCGCCGGAGGTGTGTGGTGAGGTGTCACTCGCCGCGGGCGAGCAGATCGTCGTAGGCGGGGAGGGTCAGGAACTCGGCGAGGGCGTCGGCCGTGACGAGGTCGGCAAAGATCCGCGCGGCGCGCTCGAGGTGCGGCACGGCGTCGCCGCGTTGGGTGGTGATCGCGGCGCACTCCTCGGCGAGCACGCGGGCGAAGAGGTCGCGAGTGACCACGCGGCCGTCGTCGAGCGACGCGCCGTGGCGGACCCACTGCCAGAGCTGGGTGCGCGAGATCTCGGCCGTGGCCGCGTCCTCCATCAGGTCGTAGAGCGGCACGCAGCCGGTTCCGCCCAGCCAGGCCTCGAGGTACAGCACGCCGACGTTCACGTTCTGGCGCAGGCCGGCTTCGGTGATCGCCCCGGCCGGGACCGTCAGCAGGTCGGCGGCCGAGACCTCCACATCGGCACGCGCGTTCTTGATCTGGTGCCGGTTCGGCATGCCTGCGTCGAAGATCGCCTTGGCCAGGGGCACGAGCCCGGGATGGGCCACCCAGGTGCCGTCGTGACCGTCCGCGACCTCGCGCCGCTTGTCGGCCTCGACCTTGGCGAGCGCGGCGGCGTTGGCGGCGTCGTCGCCCTTGATCGGGATCTGCGCGGCCATCCCGCCCATGGCGTGGACGCAGCGGCGATGGCAGGTCTTGATGACGAGCTGGCTGTAGCTCTTCAGGAAGTGCTCGGTCATGCCGACCCGCGCGCGGTCGGGCATCACGAAGGCCGGGTCCGCGGCGAAGCGCTTGATGAAGCTGAAGATGTAGTCCCAGCGGCCGCAGTTCAGCCCGGCGGAGTGCTCACGCAGCTCCCAGAGGATCTCGTCCATTTCGAAGGCCGCTGTGATGGTCTCGATCAGCACGGTGGCCTTGATGGTGCGGCGAGGGATCCCGAGGGCGTCCTGGGCCACGACGAAGACGTCGTTCCAGAGCCGCGCCTCGAGGTGGCTCTCCATCTTCGGCAGGTAGAAGTAGGGGCCCGTGCCGGCAGCCCGGAGTGCGTCCGCGTTGTGGAAGATGTAGAGGCCGAAGTCGAACAGGGCGGCCGCCGCCGGCTCGCCGTCGATCAGCACGTGCTTCTCGGGCAGGTGCCAGCCCCGTGGGCGCACGAGCAGGGTGGCCGTCTCGTCGGCCAGGGCGTAGGACTTGCCGGTCACCGGGTGCGTGAAGTCGATGGTGCGACGCACGGCGTCGGCCAGGTTGATCTGGCCCTCGATCGTGTTGGCCCAGGTGGGACAGTGGCTGTCCTCGAGATCGGCCATGAACACCGACGCGCCGGAGTTGAGCGCGTTGATGATCATCTTGCGGTCGACCGGGCCGGTGATCTCGACCCGGCGATCCATCAGGTCGTCCGGCAGCGGCGCCACGTGCCAGTCCGACTCGCGGATGTGGCGCGTCGCTTCGAGGAAATCAGGACGCTCGCCGCGGTCGAAGCGCGCTTGCCGCTCGGTGCGCCGGCGCAGCAACTCCAGACGGCGCGCGTTGAAGCGGCGCTGCAACACGGCGACGAAGGCCAACGCCTCGGGCGTCAGGATCCGCTCGTAGCCCGCGGGCATCGGCGCGATCACGTCGACGCCGGAGGTCCGTTCGGCCCGCACGGCGGCGCTTCCGGTGGGCACGGACATCGGCTGCAGCTCCTGGGGCTGGGGGAGGGGGGAGAAGTTGCCCTGCACGGGTTGCTTCCAGGCTGCCCGGTGCAGGTGTCAAATCTGCACCATGATCGTGGATCGTCAATAAGTACCTGCAAAATAAGGTGTAAGGATGTATCGAGTGGATTTTGTAGAACTGTGAATCTGTAAAGTCTGTAAAGTCGAGGCGGCCGGCCACCGATGCCGTCCGCGGACTGTCTCCGCGGGTCACGGCACGGCGCGCGCCGGGGGTGGTGGACACGGCGGTGACGGCTCCTGAAGAGCCTCTGGAGAGCCTCTGGAGAGCCTGGAGATCCCGGAATGGCGCAGAAGTCGGCGGTGGGCCACAAGGTGCGGCGGCTGCGGCGCAAGCTCGGCCTGACGCAGGTCCAGATGGCGTCGGAGCTGGGCATCTCGGCCAGCTACCTCAACCTGATCGAGCACAACCAGCGCACCCTGACGGTGCAGGTCCTGCTCCAGCTCGGGCAGCTGTACGAGATCGACGTGCAGTCCTTCGCGGTGGACGACGGCGGTCGGCTGGTGGCGGAGCTGTCCGAGGTCTTCGGCGATCCGCTCTTCGAGGACGACCCGCCGACCGCGGCGGAACTCGCCGACCTGGCCGAGGTCTCCCCGGCCGCGGCCCAGGGCGTGATGCGGCTCTACCGCGCCTACCGGGATGCCCGCCACCGCGGTCGCGACCTGGCCGAGCGGCTCCACGCCGATGACGAGTCGGTGGGCGAGGCCGCCGCCACCCAGCCGGGCGAGGAAGTCAGCGACCTGATCCAGGGCCAGCGAAACCACTTCCCCGAACTCGACGAGGGGGCCGAACAGCTCTACGCCGAGCGCCGCCTCGGTGAGCGCGACCTGCAGGAGGGCCTGATCGAGCACCTGCGCGAGCGCTTCGACGTGAAGGTCGAGGTGGTGCCCAGCAAGGAGGCCGGCGGGGCCGTGCGCCGTTTCGACGCGGCCTCCGGGCGCCTGTTGCTCTCCGAGGTCCTGGCCCCGCGCAGCCGCCACTTCCAGATCGCGCACCAGATCGGTCTGCTGCAGTTCTCCGACGACATGGACCGCTATGGGGACCACGCCAGCCTCTCGCTCGCCGGCAGTCGCGCCCTGTCCCGCGTCGCCCTCGCGAACTACTTCGCCGGCGCCGTGCTCATGCCGTACGGGCCGTTCCTCGAGGCCGCCAAGACCATGCGCTACGACGTCGAGCGCCTCGGCCACCGCTTCCGCACCAGCTTCGAGCAGATCTGCCACCGCCTGACCACGCTGCAACGGCCCGGGGCCGAGGGCGTGCCCTTCCACATGATCCGCGTGGACATCGCGGGCAACATCTCCAAGCGTTTCAGCGCCTCCGGGATCCGCTTCGCGCGCTACGGCGGAGCCTGCCCGCGGTGGAACGTTTTCAGCGCCTTCCTGCAGCCGGGCTTCATCCGCACCCAGCTCTCGCGCATGCCCGACGGCACGCTCTACTTCTGCATCGCGAGGACGGTCCGCAAGGAGGGCGGCGGCTACCGCATGCCCCAGAGTCGCTTCTCGATCGGTCTCGGTACCGAGGTGTCCCACGCCCGTGAACTGGTCTACGCCGATGGGGTGGACCTCTCCCAGATCGAGGCCGCGGTGCCCATCGGCCAGACCTGCCGGCTGTGCGAGCGCATGGACTGCGCCCAGCGCGCCTTCCCGCCCGTGCACCACCGGTTCGACATCGACGCCAACGTCCGGCACGCCACGTTCTACGTGAGCGACCCGAAGGGCCGCTGAGCGACAGGTCGCGCACGGGGCCGGCCGAAGAGCGAGTTCGACGATTGGAAGCGGCCGCGCGGTGCGGCAGCATGGCCCGTGACCTGGGATCGATCGGAGGCGAGATGGCTGTGCGAATCGAGCGGGCCGCGGTACTGGGCGCGGGCGTGATGGGGGCCGGGATCGCGGCTCACCTGGCCAACGCGGGGATCGAGACGATCCTGCTCGACCTGCCCGTGCGCGAGCTGTCGCCCGCGGACCAGGCGGCGGGCCTGGCCCTCGGCGACCCGCGGCTGCGCGGACGCGTGGCCGCGCAGGCCGTGCAGGCCGCGCTGAAGTCCCGACCGGCGGCCTTCTTCACGCCGCGGGACGCCGCGCTGATCACCGTCGGGGACCTGGATGCCGACCTCGCCCGGCTGGCCGACGTCGATCTGGTCATCGAGGCCGTGGTCGAGCGGCTCGACGTGAAACAGCAGGTCTTCGCCCAGGTGGCTGAACAGGTCGGTCCCGACACGATCGTGGCCAGCAACACCTCGGGCCTGTCGGTCGCGGCCCTGGCCGGCGTGCTGCCCGAGGATCTCCGCCGCCGCTTCCTGGTGCTCCACTTCTTCAACCCGCCGCGCTACCTGCGGCTGCTGGAGATCGTCCCGGGTCCGGACACGGCGCCCGAGGTGATCGAGGCGGCCACCGAGTTCGGCGAGCGCGCCCTGGGGAAGGGCGTGGTGGTGGCCAAGGACACGCCCAACTTCATCGCGAACCGCATCGGCACGCTGGCCTTCTGCGAGGCGCTGCACCGGTTGCCCGAGAGCGGGTGCGACGTGACCACGGTCGACCGCCTCACCGGCCCGCTCATCGGGCGCCCGCGCAGCGCGACCTTCCGCACCGCGGACCTGGTCGGCCTCGACGTGCTGCTGCACGTCTGCGCCAACCTGCACGAGCGCCTGCCCGACGATCCCTACCGAGACCGCTTCGTGCCGCCCGGCTTCGTCAACACGATGGTCGAGCGCGGGTTGCTCGGCGCCAAGACGGACGCGGGGTTCTACCGCAAGGAGAAGCACGACGGCCGCTCGGTGATCCTGGGGCTCGACCCCGTGAGTCTCGAGTACGCGCTGCAGGAGCCGGCGACGTTCGAATCGGTGGCCGCGGCCAAGGCGGCGCCGAGCGTCGGCGCGCGCATCGCCGGGCTGGTGGCCGCCGATGACGGTGCCGGACGCCTGCTGTGGCAGCTGCTCTCGGTGACCCTCGACTACGCCGCCCGCTGCGTGCCCGAGATCAGCGACGACCTGCCCTCGGTGGACCGCGCCATGCGCTGGGGCTTCGGCTGGGAGCTGGGGCCCTTCGAACTCTGGGACGCGCTCGGGCCGAAGGCCGTGGTCGAACGCATGCAGGGCGAGGGCCGCGCGCCGGCGCCGCTGGTGGCGGACCTGCTCTCGTCCGGGCGCGAGAGCTTCTATGCCGCCGGTGCGACCGGCGTCACCGTGTTCGGGCCGGCCGGCGGGCCGGCGGTGTCCGTGCCGCCCCGCGATCGGGTGCTCGACCTGTCGGGCTGCGCGCGCTCGGGCGGTCTGATCGCCGGCCATGCCGACGCCTCGCTGATCGACATCGGGGACGACGTGGCCTGCCTCGCCTTCCACAGCAAGATGAACACGATCACCGAGGGTGTGGCCGAACTGCTGGCCGGCTGCGTCGGGATCGTCGAGGAGCGCTTCCGCGGTCTGGTCATCGGCAACGACGGCGACGATTTCTGCGCGGGCGCGAACCTGATGATGGTGCTCGGCGCGGCCAGGCAGGGAGCCTTCGACCAGGTCGAGCGCATGGTCGGGGGCTTCCAGCAGATCAACCAGGCGTTGCGGTTCTGCCGGCGACCCGTCGTGGTCGTGCCGCGCGGGCGCACGTTGGGCGGCGGCGTCGAGATCACCCTGCACGGTGACGCGGCCTGCGCCTCGGCCGAGACCTACATGGGACTGGTCGAGGTCGGCGTGGGCCTGATCCCGGCGGGCGGCGGCTGCAAGGAACTGCTGCGCCGGGTGGACGAGATGCTGCCGCACGACCTCGAGCTGGATCTGCTGCCCTTCGTCCAGCGGATGTTCGAGGTGGTCGGCATGGCGAGGGTCTCGACCAGCGCGCGAGAGGCCCAGGACATGGGCCTGCTGCGACGCACCGACCGGGTGGTCATGAACGTCGAGCACGGATTGCACGAGGCGAAGAGCCTGGTGCTGGCCCTGGATGCCACCGGCTACACACCGCCGCGCGAACGTCGCGACATCCGCGTGATCGGTGAGCCCGGCTTCGCGGCGCTGCGTGCCGGTCTCTACAACATGGCCGCCGGTGGCCTGCTCGCGCCCTACGACGCGGTGCTCGGGGAAGCCCTGGCCAAGGTGCTCTGCGGTGGCGAGCTGACCCGCGGTGGGCGGGTGAGCGAGCAGTACCTGCTCGACCTCGAACGCGAGGCGTTCCTGTCCCTGGCCGGCGACGAGCGGACCCAGGCGCGGATGCAGCATCTGCTCGAGACCGGCAAGCCGCTGCGCAACTAGACCCCACGCCCCGTCACCAAGCCCCGCCGCCCGCCGCCCGCCGCCCGCCGCCCGACGCCCGATCCCCGATCCCCGATCCCCGATCCCCGATCCCCGATCCCCG
>JAJDER010000105.1 GCA_029259725.1 Planctomycetota bacterium
GCGATGCGGATCGACTCGCAGTGCACGATGCCGAACAGGCTCATCACCGCGACCTCGGTGGTGCCGCCGCCGATGTCGACGACCATGCTCGCGAGCGGGTCGGCCACGGGCATGCCCGCGCCGATGCCGGCCGCCATGGGCTCGCTCACCAGGTAGACCTTGCGCGCGCCCGCGCGTTCGGCGGAGTTGATCACCGCGCGCCGCTCGACGGCCGTGATGCCCGACGGGATCGCGATGACGATGCGCGGACGCACCATGAAGCTGCGGTTGTGCACCTTGCGGATGAAGTACCGCAGCATCTTCTCGGTGATCTCGAAGTCGGCGATGACGCCGTTCTTCAGCGGGCGGATGGCCTGGATGTTGCCCGGCGTCTTGCCGAGCATCTCCTTGGCCTGCAGACCGACGGCGTCCCCGTCGAGCAGCACCTCGTTGGTGCCCTTGCGCACCGCCACGACCGACGGCTCGTTGAGCACCACGCCCTCGTTCGGGATGCAGACGAGCGTGTTCGCCGTCCCGAGGTCGATCCCCATGTCGGTCGAGAACTTCCCGACCATCCACTCGAACGCCTTCATCGGCCGATCCTTCCGGTACGTCCAGGGCAGCCACCGCCACGGGGCTGCCCCGGCTCGAGCCCGCCTCACCGCCTGGGAGGTCGGACCCTGGGTCGACCAGCATCACGGCCTGGCCATTCCACCGGACCCCTCCCGTCGCCATCTCCTCGAATCCGTACGCCCGCCTGGGCGCCGAACCGTGAGCACGGTCGTGGTCGAGGGCATTGGATCACAGCGCATCGGGCCTCTCGAAGGGCATTGTGGGCCCGCGCCTCGATTTGGCCGCCTACCATGCCTGGGGGTGGTGAATATCAACCACCCCTACCACTGGGGGTGTGGAGACCTGGGGACAACTGTGGGAAGAAGCCCTCCGCGCCAGGTGCGGGGGATCGCCTCGCGATGGACCACGAGCCCGCGCGTCGACACTTGGCGCCCGGGCTCGCCGCGGACCGGGGGGCCGCGTCTAGAAGGGGCCGACCCCGAACTCGTCCACGTGCTTCCACCACAGCACCCCGAGGGCCGCCACCAGGAAGAAGAAGCTCACGAGGACCATCCAGGTCTCGATGCCGGCCTCGGGTGCGGGGGCCGACTCGACCTCCTCCACCTCGAGCTCGGTCGCCTTGCCGCGGGGCTTGCCGCGACCACCACCACCAGCTCCACCACGCTTCGCCATCGGTCCGTTCCCCTACAGGTGGGTCGTGGCCCGGTCGAAGCGCTGGATCTGCGCACCGGGGCTGAGGATCTCGATGTTCGCGGTGCAGTAGTCGGCATGCACCTCGGCCACGCGCACGCGACCCTTGTAGCTGTCGCTGTACACGTCGAAGGTGAAACCACGCTCGACACCGGCACTCGCGCCCTTGTCGAGGATCACGAAGCCGTACTCGGTATCGACGGTCGCGACGTTGGCCTCGATCAGCGGGGCGGCCACGATCGACGTGATGTCCACGCCGGCCGTCTTGGCCACCTCGAGCAGGTTGTTGGCATCACCCAACTGGCCCGTCAGCGAGGCGATCTCCGCGCCCAGATCGAGCATCTCGTCCTGCGCCGTGGCCAGCAGTCCCTCGGCCTCACGCTGGGCGATGAGGGCGTCCCGCGCCTCCTGCTGCGCGTCCATCGCGTCGGTGCGCAGCGTGGCGTTCTGATCGACGAGTTCGGCGTTGCGCGAGGCGGCCGTGCTGAGATCGCCCTGCAGCGCGTTCAGGCTGGCCTGGATCCGGGTGAGGTCGTCGCGCAGCTGCTGGTTGTCGAGTTCCAGCTTGTCGTTGCCGCGCTGCAGGTTGGCGATCTGGAACTCCAGGTCCCCACTCTCGTCCTCGAGCGTCGTGTTGGCGCTGATCAGGGTCTGCTTCTGGGCGGCGGCCGCACTGACCTCGGCGGCGAGCTCGGCTTCCTTGGCCGACAGATCCGACAGTGCCTTGTCGAGATCCGCTTGCGTGGCGCCTCGGGACTGCAGCAGGGCACCGCCGGCACCGAGCACGGCCGCAGCCAGCACCAGGTTCAGCAGGACGAAGACCTTTCCGATCGTGCTCATGCCATCTCTCGTTCGACCCGGCCCGGGCAGCTCGCAGGCGTCGGTCGCGTTCGGGGGATCCCCTCGTCACCGGCCCACCGGCGGCGAATTCTGCAGGGATCGGGAGCGTAGTGAGGGGCCGAATCGGTGTCAAGGAACCCGACCCCCCGGACGGACGAACAGGCCCAGCCCCGCAAGGGCCAGACAGGCCCAGGCGAGGACGTCCCCGAGGCGGACGTAGGGCGTGACCCCGGAATGGAGCGGGACCCGAGCCACCAGGGTGCCGCCCACGGCGCGGTCGGAACCGGACACCACGAGACGCGCGGGCCGCTGGCCGTCGGGGAGGACCAGGCTGCTGACCCCGCTGTTCGTCGAGCGGAAGAGGGCTCGACGAGTCTCCACGGCCCGCAGGATCGCGTGGAGCTCCATGTGGTCATGTTCGCTCGATGTACCGAACCAGGCCTCATTGCTGATGTTCACCAGGAAGCGGGCGCCGTCCTCGACGTAGCGCCGGTGGTAGCCGCCATAGGCGTTCTCGTAGCAGATGGTCACACCGAAGGGCGTGCCGGCCAGGTCCATGAGCCGCGGTCCGTCCCCCGGCGTCAGGGTGGCCACGAAGCCCGCCACGCCGTAGCTGATCTCGGCGAAGGCATCGATCCACGACTGGGGCAGCAGCTCCTCGAAGGGGATGTGCTCGCCGCCCGGGACCAGGATGGTCTTGTCGTAGCGAGCCAGCCGTCGCCCCTCGGGGCCGAAGAGCATCGCGCTGTTGCGCTGGTCCAGGTCCCCGACGGAGCCCTGGATGACGGCCGCGCCGAGCAGCAGGTGGACCTCGGTGTCCCCCGCGACCGAGCGGATCAGGGACACGAGCCGTCCCAGGTAGACGTCCTCGAACTGGCGCGCGTCCGCCGGGCCGAACCCGTTGTCGTACCAGGGCTCGATCGAGGCCGCCGCCGGGTCGGCATCCAGCGGCCAGGGCCACATGGTCTCGGGCCAGATCAGGAGCTCGGGGAGCTCGTCTCGTGCAAAGGCGCGTCGGCTGAAGTCGACACAGGTGTCGTAGCGCTGCTGGGGGCGCATGCCGCCGTCCTTGAGCACCTGCGGGAACGCGGGCTGGATGCCCGCGAGCAGCGGGCCGGGCTGGGGCTCGGCCAGCGTGGTCGGCCGGATCAGGCCGTACACCACGGCGGCCACGAGCAGCACCGCGCCTCCCACCCAGGTGCGGCTCCCGGCGCGCCAGGCCATGAGCGCGCCCGCGACGGACGCCGCGACGAAACCGAGTCCCATCACGCCCTGCAGGTCGGCGGCCTGCACCAGCACCGGGTTGGCCGCGAGGGCCATGCCGAGGAACTGCCAGGGGTAGCCGCTCTCGGGGAAGTGCAACCGCGCGAACTCGAGGCCGGTCCAGAGCATCGGCAGCGCCGGCCAGGCGGGCCAGCGGGAGAGCACGCCGCGCGCCGCGACGCCGAACAGCCCGAGCCAGAAGGACTCGACGACCACGATCGGAGGCAGGTTCCAGACGCTCGTCTCGAGGATCCAGAGGTTGCCGAGCGTGAACAGGAACAGGCCCGCCACGAACAGCCGCGCGAAGGCGCGCCGACGACCGCCGGCCTCCCGCGCGAGTTGCGCCAGAGGCCACGGCGCCAGCAGCGCGAGCGGCCAGACCGAGAACGGCGGCAGCGCGCCGAGCAGTGCGACCACACCCGCCGCGCCGAGCCACCACGAGCGGCCGCGTCCGCCGGGCGCGGCGCCGTCGCCGGCCCTCGTTGCGGTGTGCGTGGAAGCTGTCATCCCGGTTCCGTGAAGGGGCCATGACCTTCGTGTGACGTACCATACGGTGGCCGACGCCTCCCCCTATGCTGTGCGCGTCCCCTCGTCGCGATGCCGGACCCACCGTCGCGATTCCGAGTCACCCCATGCGCCCCCGCCCCCGATCCCTGGTCCTGGTGCTGCTCGGCCTGGTTGCCGCCTGCACCCCGCCCGATCTGAACGCCGACGGCGAGGTCGCAACCGACTCCGACGAGACCACCCCCGACGACCTGCAGAGCGTCGCCGGCGGGCGCGAGACGGTGCGCGAGACGCTCGTGGTCGTGGAGTCGCTGGTCACCGGGCCGGTGCGCAAGCAGGTGGTCGTGTCGGCCCGCGTGCAGACGCGCACCTCGGTGCAGGTGTTCCCCAAGCTGAGCAACCTGCCGGTGACGGCCATCCACGTCGAGGAAGGCGACCGGGTCGAGGCCGGGGACGTGCTGATCGACCTGTACGACACGGAGCTGGCCCTGACCGAGGCCTCCGCGAAGGCCGTGTTCGAGGAGTCCAAGCGCACCGTGGCGCAGAACGAGCTCAGGCTGGAGGAGCTCGAGGCTTCGAGGGAGTCGTCGGCACAGCGCTCCGAGATCACCGCGCGGGAACTGGCCCGACTCGAGGTGCTCGGTGACCTGGTCACGCGCAAGGAAGTCGACGAGGCGCGGTTGGCGCTGGTCAGCTCGGATGGCGACCTGACCAACGCGGGTTTCGCCTTGCGCGCCGCCGAGATCAACAAGGAACTCTCGGTCATCGCGCAGGAGAAGGCGCACATCGAGTGGGAGCGAGCGAAGCAGAACCTCGGCCACAGCAGGGTCCGCGCGCCGGTGAACGGCATCGTGGCCATGCGCGACATCGAGATGGGCGAGCTCTCCAGCATGTCGGCGCCCGCCTTCCGCGTGGTCGACACCGAGGATCTGATCCTCGATCTGCGCGTGCCGCAGGACGTGCTGGCCGAACTCGCCGCGGGGCAGCTGGTCGAGGTCACCACCAGCGGCGCGCCCGATGAGGTCTTCGTGGGCGCCGTGCGCACCGTGAACCCCGTGCTCGACCAGGACACCGGATCGATCCACGTGATCGTGGACCTGGCCGAGGCACCGGGCCTGGTGCCGGGGCTGTTCTGCGAGGCGCGCATCATCACCAGTTCGCGGGACAACGCCCTGTTGGTGAGCAAGCGGGCGGTCATGTACGACGACGACCAGCCCATCTTCTTCGCCGTGAACGGCGAGGGCGCCGCGGCGACCAAGGTGGCGTTCGTGGCCGGGGCGTCCACCGCGACGCAGGTCGAGGTGCTCAGTGATCTCGACGGCGAGCCGGTGCCGCCCCACCTCCGGATCGTGGTGGTCGGGCAGGAGAACCTGAAGGACGGCGCTCCGGTGAAGGTGGTCAAGGAGGCCTTTTGACCGAGGAGCAGGACTCGGGACCGGCCGGCGTGTTCGGCCTCACCGTGCGTCGTCCCGTGGCTGTCGGGATGATGTTCGTCACCCTGGTGACGTTCGGCCTGGTCTCGCTCGACCGGCTGCCGATGAACCTGCTGCCGGACATCAGCTACCCGCGCGTGACGGTGCGCGCGGAATACCCGGGCGCCGCCCCGGAGGACGTCGAGGAGCGCGTCAGCGATCGACTGCACGAGACGCTGTCGGTGCTGCCCGGCCTGGAGAACATCTCCTCGGTCAGTCGCGCCGAACTGTGCGACGTGACGCTGGAGTTCGCCTGGGGCACCGACCTCACGTACTCGATCCAGGACGTGCGCGAGCGGCTCGACCGCGCCAACCTCCCGCTCGAGGTCCCGCCGCCGATCATCCTGCGCTACGACCCGACGCTGGACCCGATCCTGGTCATCGGCCTCACGGGCGGGCGCGACCTGATCGAGCTGCGCAGCCTGGCCGAGGATCGGCTGGCACCCGCGCTGTCCAACGTCGAGGGCGTCGCCGCGGTGCGCGTCCGCGGCGGCCTGGAGGACGAGATCCAGGTCCGGCTGCGGCCGGACCGTCTGGCCACGTACAACCTGCGCCCGGCCGACGTGACCATGCGGCTCGCGGCCGAGAACGTGAACATGGCCTCGGGCACGGTGCTCGAGGGCGACACGCAGTACCTCGTGCGCATCCTCAACGAGTACCGCACGCCCACCGAGATCGGGCGCACCACGCTGCCCGTGGGCGCCGGCACCGATGTGCGCCTGGAGGACGTGGCCCAGATCCGCCGCACGCCCAAGGAGCGCGACGTGATCACGCGCATCAACGGCGAGGAGTGCGTGCACCTGCAGGTCTTCAAGGAGGCCGACGCGAACATCGTCGACCTGGCCCGACGCGTGCGCAGCCGCCTGTTCGGCGCACCCAGCCAGCGCGCCTTCGTGGACGCCCTGCGAGACGGCCGGATCGAGGACCCCGACGAGGCGTTCGAGACCTTCCTGAAGCGCGTCGATGCCGACCCCCTGGAGAAGGCCTCCATGGAGCGCATCCGCAAGCGGCGCCAGGCCATGGCGGCCTTCGACGGCTTCGGCGGCGGCGGCGGCGGTGGAGGCGGTGGTGGTGGCGCCGGCGGCGGAGGTTGGGGCAGCAGCATTCCCGACGACCGCACCGACGACGAGAAGGAGATCGACGAGCGCGTCGAGCAGGAGGAAGGCGAGCTCCTCTCCCAACTCGCGCGCAAGGAGGAGGCCTATCGCTACGAGGCGGCCGACCTGCCCGCCGACGTCCGCGTGAGCCTGCTCTCGGACCAGTCCCGCTTCATCGAACAGGCGTTGCGCGAGGTGCAGACCTCGGCCCTGATCGGCGCCATGTTCGCGGTGGTCGTGCTGTTCCTGTTCCTGCGCCAGCTGGCGACGACGCTGATCATCGGCCTGGCCATCCCGGTCTCGGTGATGGTGACCTTCGTGCCGCTGCACATGTCCGCGACCACGCTCAACGTGATGTCGCTGGGCGGGCTCGCGCTGGGCATCGGCATGGTCGTCGACAACGCGATCGTGGTGCTGGAGTCCATCGCGCGCATGCGCGAGCGCGGTCGCTCGCGAGCCGAAGCCGCCGTGGAGGGCGTGCGTGAAGTGGCCGGTGCGGCGACCGCCTCCACGCTCACCACCGTGGCCGTGTTCGCGCCGATCGTGTTCGTCGAGGGCATCGCCGGTCAGGTCTTCCGCGACCAGGCGCTGACGGTCGTCGCCAGCCTGCTCGTGTCGCTGGTCGTGGCGCTGTTCCTGGTTCCCATGCTCGCGTCCCTGGGCGGCGGCGCGAAGCGCACGCCGGCCGAGTGGTCGACCGCCGTGCGCAGCACGTTCGGCATCGTGGTCAGTCCGCTGGTGAGCTGGGTCGGGTACAAGCGGGGCGTCGCCGGCGCCAGGCGCAAGTGGCTCGCGATCCCGCTGCGCGGCC
>JAJDER010000106.1 GCA_029259725.1 Planctomycetota bacterium
CATCCGCGGCGGACCGGGCTGCCTCGGTGTGCGGGTGGGCGTCTGTCGTTCGAGTAGGCGTGCGCCAGCACGTGCCTGTAGGTCTCGCCCGTTCGCTGGATCACGCTCGGCCTGCCCTCCTCGCCCTCGTGATTCACGGCGTCCGGGAAGGCCTGGGTCTCGAGGCAGAAGCCGGCGTGACGGTCGTAGAGCGCGCCGTCCTTGCCGACGATTCCGTCGAGATGGTTCCCGGAGTAGAACTGCACGCCCGCCTGGTCGGACGTGATCGTCATCACCCTGCCGCTCCCCGGGTCGGTGACCCGCGCCACGGGGCGCAGCGTGCCGGGCGCATCATCGACGACGAAGTTCACGTCGTAGCCGCCGGGATCGTCACCCTCGGGCGGAAGCTGTGCGAGGTCGGCACCGATGCGCTTGGGGCGGCGGAAATCGAAGGGCGTGCCGGCGACAGGCGCGATCGCACCGAGCGGAACGAGGGTCGCGTCCACCGGCGTGTAGCGGTCGGCGTGCAGACGCAGCACCTGAGCATGGATCGCACCCGACGCGTGGCCGGCGAGGTTCCAGTAGCTGTGGTGCGCGAGGTTCACGACGGTCGGCGCGTCGGTGGTCGCCTGCATCTCGACGAGCAGCTCATCGTCCTGGGTCAGGGTGTAGGTCACGCGGGCCTCGACACGCCCGGGATAGCCCTCGTCACCGGCGGGTGAGACCAGCGAGAAACACACCGACGGGCCGGCCGGGCCGATCGTGCTGGCCGCGTGCCAGACCCGCTTGTCGAAGCCACGCACGCCGCCGTGCAGGTGGTTCGGCCCGTTGTTGGTGGCCAGCGTGACGGGCGCACCGTCCAGGCTGAAGCGACCGGCCGCGATGCGGTTGGCGCAACGGCCGACGGTGCACCCGAAGTAGGGGCTGCGCTCGACGTAGTCCTCGACGTCGTCGAACCCGAGCACGATGTCGTCCGACCGCCCGCGACGATCCGGGACGTGCAGCTGCACCAGGGTCGCCCCGTAGTCGGACAGGACCGCGCGCAGGCCGTGGGCGTTCTCCAGCTCGTAGAGCCGGACCGGCACGCCGTCCACCGCGCCCCAGGTCATGCTGCTCGCCCGGCTCGTCGCCCCGAACAGGTCATCGAACTGACAGCCCGCCGCGAGGACGGGCACGAGGATCCAAGCCAGCCGACGGCAGGCCATGGCACACCTCCTGAGGGGGGCGCGGGCCGGCTCACGCGGCCTTCGCCCGTCGCCGCGCCGCGACCACGCGGCGCACGAGTTCATCCGCGGCGACGCCGATCAACAACACCGCGCCGATGACCGCGTACTCCACGTTGTCGGGAATCGCCTCGACCAGCACGATCGCGTTGCGCAGCACCTGCATGACCGCCGCGCCGAGCACCACGCCGAGGATCGAACCGGTTCCGCCGCGCAGACTGCAGCCACCGAGGACCGCCGCCGCGATGGCATAGAGTTCGTAGAAGTTGCCGAAGTCGACCGGCTGCGCCGAACCCACGTCGAGCACGAAGAGCAGCCCTCCGAGACCACTCAGCCCACCGCACAGCGCGTACGCGCCGAGCACCACGCGCTCGGTCCGGATGCCGCTCGCGCGCGCCGCCGACTCGTTGTGCCCGACAGCCTGCAGCCACCGCCCCCACACGGTGCGATCCAGCAACACGCCGGCGAGCACGGCCACCACGACCAGCACGACCACGGGCACAGGCAAGGCGAATCCGTCCATGCCGGGCAGCTCGATGCGCCCCTGGCCCAGCCAGCGCAGGCCCGCGAAGCCGCCACGGAACCCGACGGTCTGGTCCCCGGTGATGCCGCGCGTGAGCCCGCGATAGAGCAGCAGTCCGCACAGCGTGACCAGGAAGGGCTGCAACCGCAGCCGCGTGATCAGCCACCCGTGGGCCGCGCCGAGCAGCAGCGACAAGACGAGCACCGCGGGCAGCACGGCACCCACCGGCCAGCCCTGCTGCACGAGCAACCACGGCACGAGGCACCCGACGAGACAGACCATCGAGCCGATCGACAGGTCGATGCCGCCGGTCACGATGACGAAGGCCGCGCCGATGCCGAGGATCCCGAACAGCGCCGTGCGACGCAGCAGGTTCTCGATGTTGAAGGGCGACAGGAAGTGCTCGCTCGCCAGCGCCGTGATGAGGCACACGGTGATCAGCAACCCGGCGATGCCGAGGACCTTCCTCATGCCCCCGCGCCCCCGTTGCCCGCCGCGCCCCCGTTGCCCGTGGCACCCGCGGTTCCCGTGCCGCCGGTTCCCGTGGCGGCGCCCGCACCCGTGGCCAGCGCCAGGATGCCCTGCTCGGTGGCGTGCTCGCGCGGGAGTTCGCCGGCCAGGGCCCCCTCGTGCATGACGAGCACGCGGTCGGAGAGCCCGAGCACCTCCTCCATCTCGCTCGACGCGAAGAGCACCGCGACGCCCGCGCCCGCGAGCCGGTCGATGATGCCGTAGAGCTCCGCCTTGGCGCCGACGTCCACGCCGCGCGTCGGTTCATCGAGCAGGAGCACGCGCGGTCGCAGCGCGAGCCACTTGCCCAGGACGACCTTCTGCTGGTTGCCCCCCGACAGCAGTTCCACCACCTGATCCGGTGCCGTCACGCGGATGTCCAGATCGGCGATGGCGGCGGACGCCACGCGCCGAGCCGCCGTCGCATCCACGCAGAGCCCGCGACGGTCCCGCGCCAGCGTCGTCAACGAGAGATTGTCGTCGGTGCCGCACGGCAGCAGCAGCCCGTCGGCCTTGCGGTCCTCGGGCACGAAGGCCAGGCCATTCGCCACCGCGTCGGCCGGGTGCGAGAAGTCGACGTCACGCAGTGCCCCGGCGCGGGCACGGCCCCCCGCGCGAGCACCGTGCCCCGCGCGGGCGCCAGCGCCCGCCGCGGGCAAGCGCACGCGCCCGCTCACCGGCAGCGACAACCCGAAGAGACTCCGCAGCAGCTCGGTCCGCCCCGCGCCGACGAGGCCGGCGAGCCCGACGATCTCGCCGGCCCGCAGCGTGAAGTCCAGCGCGTGCCCGGGGTGCTCGCGGGTGGTCAGGCCCTCGACCTGCAGCGCGACCGCACCCGGCTCGTGCGGCGTGCGCTGATGGAACCGCGACACATCGCGCCCGACCATGAGCGGGACCAGCGCGTCATGCGTCACCTCGCCCCCGTGCAGCTCGCCGGCCCGGCGACCGTCGCGCAACACCAGCACGCGATCGGCCAGCTGCTCCACCTCGCTCAACCGGTGGCTGATGTAGATCACCCCCACGCCCTGCCGGGCGAGTTCGCGCACGACGCCGAACAACCGCTCGGTCTCCGTCAGCGACAGGCTCGAGCTGGGCTCGTCCATGATCAACACCCGCGCGTCCGCCGAGAGCGCCCGGGCGATCTCCACGAGTTGCCGCCGCCCCAGGGGCAGGTCGCCCACGATCGTGGACGGGTCCGCGTCGAGCCCGACGCGCTCCAGCCACGGCCGCGCCTGCCGCCGCTCGCGCGCCGGATCCGTGAACCAGCGCCCGCGCCGCGGCTCCCGTCCGAGGCAGAGGTTCGCCGCGACGTCGAGGTTCTCCGCGAGGTCGAGCTCCTGGTGGATCAGCGCGACGCCCCGCGCCAAGGCGTCGCGCACCGACGCGAACTCCACGACCTCCCCATCGAGGAGCAGCTCCCCGGCGTCGGGCCGCAGCTCTCCCGCGAGGATGCGCATGAGCGTGGACTTGCCCGCACCGTTCTCGCCCACGACCGCCAGCACTTCGCCGGCGGCCAGCTCCAGATCGACGTCGGCAAGCGCGACCACGCCCGGGAAACGCTTGCCGATCCCGCGAGCCTGCAACCGCGGCGCGCCCACGGGGTCGCTCGTCACCCGTCCAGGCCCAGCCGTTCGTCGAGCTGCGCGCGGAAGGCGGCGACCTCATCGGCGCCGATGGCCCGCGCCGGGATGTGGTCGAACCCGTCCTCGGGGAGCACCGACCGGTCGCCGCGGGCCAGGGCCGCCAGGATCTCCACGGCGCGGTAGCCGTACATGTACGGATCCTGCACGACCGTCGCGTGGACCTGGCCGTTCGCGATGCCGGTCAGCGTCTCGTCCGCCTCGTCGAACCCGATCACCTCGACCTCGCCCAGCCGCCCGGCCCCCGCGAGCGCCTCGAGGATCAGCGGCGTGTTGTAGGCGAACAGACCGACGAGCGCGTCCACGTCCGGGTGTCGCGAGAGCACGTCCTCGACGTTGGCCTTGCCCTTGGCGCGATCGAACTGATCCGTCAGCGTGCCGAGCACGGTGAAGCGCGGGCCGGAGAGCGACACGTCGGCGTCGGTACGCTCGGGGTCGCTGGCGCGCTCGAGCAGCACGTCGAGGATGCCCTGGCGCCGCCTGCGCGCGTTGTCGGACTCGATGCGGCCCACGAACAGGAACACCTCGCCGCCGTCGGGCAGCGCTTCGGCGATGAGGGTGCCGCAGAGTCGCCCGGCTTCGTAGTTGTCCACGCCGATGAAGCACAGGCGCGCGCTGTCGGGAGCATCGCTGTCGTGCGTGATGAGCGTCGTGCGCGCGGCCAAGTCGTTGAGGAAGCCGGTCTGGTTCACCGGGTCGATCGGGCTGACCGCGATGCCGTCCACCTGCTGCACGAGCAGGTCCTCGAGGATGCGCTTCTGGTCCGAGAGCCCCTCGGCGGGCATGTGCACCGAGACGTCACAGTCCACTGCGGCCGCCGCGGCCTCGGCGCCGGCCTGGGCGATGACCCAGAAGGCGTCCACTCCGTTGCTCACGTAGGCCACGCGCGGGCGGCCACCGTGCAGCGGATCCGTCGCGTCCGCGGCCGCGCCGTCAGCGCCCTCGCCACCGCACCCTGACAGCCACAGGCCGGCGACGACGACGAACGCGAGGGCGGGCGCGGATCGGGACATGCTCGGGGTCTCCTTCGGTCGTCGCGCGGCGGTCACCGCGCGCGCGGGCACCCTACCCCACCCGTCAACCGACGACGAGCCCGCCATTCACGTGCACGTTCTGCCCGGTGATGAAGCTCGCCGCGTCGCTGGCCAGGAAGGCCGTGATGCCGCCCACGTCGTCCGGCACGCCCCAGCGCCCCGCCGGCACCGTGGCCAGGTAGTCGTCCTTGGCTTCCTGCGGGTCGTTGAGGTGGCGCTCCACCGGGATCCAGCCGGGCGAGACCATGTTGACCGTGATCCCGAACGGCGCCAGCTCCGTCGCCATGCTGCGCGTCCAGCCGTTCTGCCCGCCCTTCGCCGCGACGTACGCACTGAAGTTCGGCGTGCCGCGCGCGAAGACCTCCGAGCCGACGTTGATCAGGCGTCCCCACCCCTGGCGCTTCATGTGCGGGAGCACGGCCCGCGCGAGCAGGAACGGGCTCTTCACAAAGAAGTCGAGCATCGACTGGTAGAAGTCCCAGTCGTACTCCTCGAAGGCGCGCTGCGGCTGGGGCGGCGTCGCGTTGACCACCACGATGTCGATCGGCCCGAGCTCATCGCCCACGGCCTCGACCATGGCCGGCACCTCGGCCTCGTCCACCGCGCTGGCCTGGACCAGCAACCCCTCGTGCCCCGCCTCCAGGTACTCGGTCAGCGTCTCCTCGGCGGTCTCGGTGCCGTGCTTGAAGTTGAGCGCCACCTTCGCACCCGCCGCACCGAGAGCGAAGGCGATGGCCTTGCCCAGGCCCTTGCTGGATCCGGTGACGAGGGCGACGCGCCCCTCGAGCGAGGTCGAGGGCGATCCGGAAGCAGGGGCCATGGTGCACTCCGCGAGGAGCGCGCCATCCTATCCGGGTGGCGGGAGCTTCAGATCCCGCAGGAGCCGTCTTCGCACCCACGGCCGAAGATCCGGCCGAGGCGCACGCGGTAGCGGGCGAACAGCCGGTAGCCCAGGTCCGCGATCGGACGCAGCAGCGGCCAGCCCGTCGGCGCCAGCAACCAGCCCAGGCCCACGGCGGCATAGGCCGCACGGAAGACCTGCATGCCTCGCAGGATCGTGCCGTCGGCGGTGACCGCGTGGAGCGTGCCATGGGTCGCGTCGCGCTGCAGCCCGTAGACCGACGCGTCGAAGCCCGGGTCGGCGATGTCCTCGAAGCGCAGACACGGCGTGCCGTCCAGGCGCTCCGTGCCGTCCGGGCGCTCCGTGCCGTCCAGGCGCTCCAGGCGCTCCAGGCCATCCGGGCCATCAGCGCGGGCCGCGCGCCGGGCGGCGAGGGCTTCGAGCCAGCGGCGCTCGAGCCGGCAGAACGGGCAGTCACCATCGACGAGGATGGTCAGGGGGCCTGGAGCCACCCGTTGGTCGACGGCGCGGGGAGAGGCATGCATGGGAGCGGAGTTCGCCCCCTGCCGGACCGCGGATGCGCTACTTGCGGCGCTCGTTGTGGACCGTGTGCCGGCGCAGGCGCGGGCTGTACTTCTTCAGCTCGAGCTTGTTGGTGCCCGGCTTCTTCTTGAGCGTGTAGTTGCGGTCGCCCGTCTCGGCGCAGACGAGGTGCACGATCTCGAACTTCTTCTTGGACTTGGCCATCGGTTCCTATCCCTACGCTGGAAGCGTCAGGAAACCTTCTTCTTCGGCTTGATCGGCTTGATCACGCCGGCGGCGACGAGCACACGGTAGGGGCCCTTGACCGACATCATCTTGAGCGCCTTGGCCGACAGCTTGACGCGCACCGTGCGGTTCAGCTCCGGCACCCAGATGCGCTTCATCTGGATGTTCGGCTTGAACTTGCGCTTGGTGATCCCGGTGATCTTGAGACCGATACCGCCCTTCGGCTTGGCCAGACCGCGGCGGGAGATCTGCCGGCCCGTGCGGGTGCGGCGACCGGTGACCTGGCAGACGCGTGCCATCTCTGACTCTCCTCCACCCGGCCCCGCGGATCGGGGTGGGTGCCCAGCGGGCGGGTTCTTGGACTCGGTGAAAGGCCGCGCAGTATGCCGATTGCCCCCGGCCCTGTCTCGCCCCATTTGCCCCCTGGCACCGCCCTGGCCACCCCGGGGCCGACCGGGCGCGGCTCCCCGAGGACCGCCCGCTCCCCGCCAGCCCAGCCGGAGCGAGCGGGTCTCGAGGTCGCCGGGCGCCGAAACGCGCGCGGAGCGACCATTCGCAGGGACGGCCCCGCCGTCCCGAGTAGGGTCGTGAGCACGTGTTTCGGCGAGCCGGCGACCACACCGACGCGACGCTCACGGCCGCACGCCACCCGCCCCCAGATCCGTCCGCGCCGGAGCGAGCGTGTCTCGAGGTCGCCGCACGCCGAAAGGCGCGCGGAGCGACCGTTCGCAGGGACGGGCGCAGCCCGTCCCGAGTAGGGTCGTGAGCACGCCATTCGGCGTGCGGCGACCACGCCCCCGCGACGCTCGCGGCGCCTAGAACAACGTGTAGATGAACGGCGACAACACCGGCGACGCCGCCGCGGCCGCCAGCAGCAGGCCGATCGTCATCATGATGAAGAGCACCGGCAGCATGTACCAGTGGCCGCGATCCCAGGTCGACAGGATCAGCGCTCCCGCGGTCGCGAACTTCTTGCGGGCGTGCCAGAGGATCAGCACCAGGATCAGCACGCCGAACCAGACGGCGATGTCGGCCAGGACCGGGATGCGCGGCCCGACGGCGGTCGGCGCGTCGCCCCAGAGCACGATCGCCTCGGCCGGCGGGACCTGGGTCGCGACCCACTCGAAGCCCTTGATGATGCCGAAGATGAAGCCGACCAGGCAGCCCACCTTGAGTGCGCAGACGGGCAGGCTCTCGTCCTTCTTGTAGTTCACGAAGTAGAGCGTGGTCAGCACCAGCCACAGGCCGAGGAACACCTTCTCGACCGTGCCGAACATCGTCGGCTCGGTGACGACGTCCTGCACCAGGGCCGCGGCGGGCGCGGACAGGACGGCCATCGCGAGCAGCGCGGTGGGAATCCTCACGACACCATCTCCACGATGCGGTCCCCTTCGTGCCGGAGCATGAAGGGCGTGCTGTCGATGATCTTCTTGGCGGCCTTGTCGACCACGTAGTTGCCCAGGTAGAGCACGTCCATCTCGCTGCGGCTGAAGGTGTTGAAGGCCTGCGCGGGGGTCTCGACGATGGGCTCGCCCTTCAGGTTGAAGGACGTGTTGAGCACCACGGGCACGCCGGTCTTCTCGCCGAAGCGCTCGATCATGCGGTGGTAGTCCGGGTTGAACTTCTTCATCACCGTCTGCAGGCGGCCGGAGCCGTCCACGTGGGTGATGGCCGGGATGACGTCCTTCTTGTCCTCGCGCACCGGCACCACGTAGAGCATGAAGCGCGCGGGCCAGTGCTCGCCGTCCTTCTGGTTCGGCATCACGAAGAAATCGTCCGCGGCCTCCTCGGTCACGCTCGGGGCGAAGGGGCGGAACGCCTCGCGGAACTTGATCTTCGCGTTGACGATCTCCTTCATCTCGGTGCTGCGCGAGTCGGCGATGATCGACCGGCTGCCCAGCGCGCGCGGCCCCCACTCGAACCGACCGCGGAACCAGCCGCCGACCTTGCCGTTGATCATGTCGTCCGAGACGCGGTCGAAGAACTTCTCGTCGTCCTCGAACTTCTCGTAGGCGATGTCGTTCTTGTCGAGGAAATCCTGCACCTGCGCGTCGCTGTGCTCGCTGCCCAGGTAGGCGTGCTCGAGCGGCCCCGCGCGCGGCTTGCCGAGCAGGTGGTGGTAGGCCCACAGGGCCGCGCCCACGGCGCAGCCGTCATCGCCGGCCGCCGGCGGCACGTAGAGGTTCTCGACGTGCTCGCAGGCGTCGATGATCTTGGCGTTGGCCACCGAGTTCAGCGCCACGCCGCCGGCCATGCACAGGTTGCCCGAGCCGGCCGTCTTGCAGGCGTGGTTGGCCATCTTGAGGACGATGTCCTCGGTCACCTTCTGGATCGACATGGCCACGTCGCAGTAGAAGGGATCGAGGCTCTTGTCCTCGAACTTCGGATCCCGGGCGGGGCTCTGCATCACCTCTTCGAAGGCCGGCGTGAAGCTGTTCGTCGCCGACCAGTGGTAGGCGAAGTACTTCATGTCCATCCACAGCGAGCCGTCGTCGCCGACCTTGATCATCTTGTAGATGCGGTCGGTGTACTTGGGCTCGCCGTAGGGCGCCATGCCCATCAGCTTGTACTCGCCCTCGTTGACCTCGAAGCCGCAGTAGGCCGTGAACGCCGAGTACAGCAGGCCGACCGAGTGCGGGAAGCGCATCTCGGTCTTCATCTCGATCTTGGTGCCGTCCCCGACGCTCATGGTCGAGGTGGTCCACTCGCCGGCACCGTCCAGCGTGAGCACGGCCGCCTTGTCGAACGGCGAGCAGTAGAACGCGGCCGCGGCGTGGCTCATGTGGTGGTCGGCGAAGAGCAGCTTCTCCTTCGAGATGCCCAGCTTCTCGAGCATCATGCTCTTGACCCAGAGCTTCTTCTGGAGCCAGGTCAGCATCGACTCGCGGAAGACCTTGAGGCTCTTGGGGAAGGTCGAGAAGGCCGTCAACATCAGGCGCTCGAACTTCACGAAGGGCTTCTCGTAGAAGACCACGTAGTCGACGTCGTCGATCGTGATCCCCTCGTGGTCCAGGCAGAACTGGATCGCCATCTCCGGGTAGCCGGGATCGTGCTTGCGGCGCGAGAAGCGCTCTTCCTCACCGGCAGCGATGACGACGCCGTCCTTGATCAGGGCGGCGGAGCCATCGTGGTAGTAGAAGGAGAGGCCCAGGATGTACATGGCGTTCGGCTCGCTCGGAGGGGGAGCGTTGGCGGGGAGCTCAGTCCTGCCGCTGCGCGTCTTCGATGGTCTCGTTGACCTGGGACCACGGCACGTAGGTGCTCGTCGGCGGCTTGCGGATCATCAGCTTGTCCGTGAACAGCTGGTAGAAGATCGCGACCGGCGCGACGGCGACGAAGTAGATCACCGTCATGAGCGTCCGGCCGACGACGTTGCCGAACCGCTCGAGGAAGATCGTCACCGACTGGAAGAAGCTGGGCGACGGAGGTGCCGGGGCGTTCTGGGACATCGCAGGTCGCGGGAGGAGGGTGGTGGGGAGAGCCGCGAACCGTCCGAGGGACGGAGGGGTTCGGAGTCTATCGGCCCCCCGGACCATCGGCAAGGCGAGCGCTCGGACCTGAGGAAACGGGGCGTGGAGCCCGTCGGCGGGGGGGTCGAGACGTGGAGCCGACGGCCCTAACGAGGCGGATCGTCATCGCCGGTCGGTTCGGCCTGGCGGCGCTCCTCATGGGGCTCCCACGTGAACACATGGAGCCGCCCCTCCCTCTCGGCGGCAGGCCAGGGCACGGGATCCTCGCTCACGAAGAGCTTCGTCACTCCGGCGTGGTCCACCAGCCCGAGCAGGTGTGCGCCAAAGCGCCGCCCTTCATCAGAGCCCTCGAGCACGGCCAGGGCCTCCCCACTCGCGCCCGACAGCACGTGCACGACACTGCGTGGTGGCTCGTCCCAGTTCCACATGCCCGGTTCGCCCACGGCGAAGTCGGTAGCCCCGTCGCCGTCGAGGTCCCCCAGCGCGGCCAGCGACGACCCGAACAGCCCCAGCTCCCGCTCACCGAAGCTCTCACGCCAGACCGTTCCATCGGCTCCCGAGAGCACGGCGAAGCTTCCGATCCCCCTCCCGATCCGGCCGTCCGGGAGGTCGGTCTGAGCCTTCAGGCCGACCAGGAGGTCCGCGACGCCATCCCCGTCCAGGTCTCCGATGGGCTCGAAGACCGGATCCGGCGTCGCTCCCAGGGGACCGAAGTCCGATTCCCAGATCACCGACCCGTCCCGCCCCGACCGGGCGACCAGACCGAGACGGGAGGGCAGGTGATTCACGATGCGGCCCATCTCGCGAGTGACCACGAAGTCTGCGACATCGTCGCCATCGAGGCTGGGCACGGCACACACATCGTCTGCGTAGCGGGGACCACCCCGAGCCATGTGCAACAGCGAACCGTCCGCCCCGGAATGCACCTTCACGATGCCCCAGGTGGCCTCGTCGAAGCCGATCTTCTGCTTCCCGTGCCAGCCGCCGCTTGGGCCCTTCCCCTCGCCGGCCGAGGCCACGAGCAGGTCGAGATGCCCGTCGCCGTCGACATCACCGAGGCACGCCAGGGACCGGCCGTGGTCGTCGGTCGTGGTCGCCTTCTTGATGACGCGCAGGGTCTTCCCGTCCGCACCGGACCGGATCTCCACGCGGTCGAGGGCATTGAGCCGGCTGAGCGCCACTGCGACGTCCGGGAAGCCGTCTCCGTCCACGTCCCCTGCGTCGCTGGCCCATCCCGTCAGGAAGTGCCCATCCTCGGCATGGTCCAGTGACAGGAGGATCTCGAGCGATGCCCCTGAGAGGATCACGATGGGCGCCTCTCCTTCGGGATTCGAGCGGCTGACGGCAAACTCGTCGATGCCGTCGTGATCGAGGTCGCCGACCCGACTCAGGGCCAAGACGCCCCTGCCGACGAAGCCGGCCACGATGTGCTCGTCCGGCGGCACCTGGGCCAGGCTCATGGCCGAACACAGACCGACGGCGATGGCAGACCGGTACCCGTGACGGACGACCATGGGCGCTCCTCCCGAGAGAACGACCAGCCCAACGGTTGCTCTCGGGTCACCGGTCACCCGCCCCCGATGCCTTCGACCGTTCAGCGGCCGGCCGCAGGCCGGCCCGCTGCAACGTCGCCCCCAGCGGGAGCCACCCGGTTCACGATTTGTACCACTCGAGCGAGAGTTCGGCCTTCGCCGCGATCCGCTCCAGCAGCGCCTCCGCCTCGGCCTCGTCCAGCGGCCCCAGGTCCCGCACGATCGCCGCGTTCTCGCGCACCTGCGCCGCCGTCTCCATGCCCACCACCATGGCGCTGACCGGCAGCGAGAGCACGAAGCGAAGGTTCTCCTCGATGGTCGTCACGCCCTTCTCGAGCAGCGCCCCGGCCGCCGAGGTCTTCATCGCGATCAGCCCGATGCCGGCCTCCACCACCTTCGGCAGGGCCTGTCCTTGAAAGGAGTGCTGGTGGAAGTCGATGGGGTTGATCGGCATCTGCATCGTGTCGAAGGGCTGGCCGGCCCCGTGGTGGTGCACGGCGCGCAGCTGAGCCTGGGGCTGGACGTGGCCGGTGACGCCGATGAAGCGGGTCAGGCCGGTCGCCCTGGCCTCGCGCAGGTAGACCATGGCGCCGGTCTCGGCGGCGAAGGATCGGTCCACGTCCTCGGGGCTCTTCACCGAGTGCAGCTGCCACAGGTCCAGGTGGTCGGTGCCCAGCCGCTCCAGGCTGCGTTCGAGGTGCCGGCGGGCCGAGTCGACGTCACGGCTGGCCGGCGCGTGGGTCTTGGTCATGAGGAAGACCTCGTCGCGCGCGTCGGCGAGGACCTCACCCAGCAGCCGCTCGCTGGCCCCGGCCTGGTAGCTCTCGGCGGTGTCGAAGAAGCGGATGCCCTCGTCCAGGGCGGCCTCGATCAGCGCCCGCGCGGCGGGCTCGCCCTCGCGCTGCGCCGCCAGGCCGACGTGGTAGCCCCCCAGGGCCAGGACCGGCAGCGCGACCCCCGTGGAGCCGAGCGCCCGGCGCGGCAGGGATCCGGCGCCGCGCGGGCCCCCGGTCGAATCACCGGTCGGATCCGCCTCCTGCCCCTGAGCGCCCGGCGCCGGTGCGGCGGCGGCAGCCGGAGCGACCCCGTTCAGGGCCGCTGTCAGGGCCAGCAGGCGCCGCAGGAACGACCGTCGGTTCATCGATTCCTCCCTCGAACACACCCACCCGAGCTGCCGCCATCATAGGCGCGTCGGGGAAGGGAGCTACCCGCCGTGACATTCGGAGGCCGCGGCCGCTCAACTGCCCCCCGCTCGAACCCGATCCATCCCATCGACAACGGTGTCGGGGACGCGTGCTCCGCGATCTCCTCGCCTCTCCCCCTCTCGCCGACCCACCCGCCATGCACCGGGCCGACGAGCGCGGACGACCCGGCCGCCCATCCCGGATCGCCCGCGCGCGGACGCTCCTCCGCGATCGCGGACACGCGTTTCCGGCACCCTCGTCGATCGCTTGATCAGAAGTCGTGGGCACGGCATGTCCCACGCCGGGTTGCAGCCAAGGGACGGGACCACCCGGCGCGAGACGACCGTGCCCCGCCGTCGGCGGGTTCGCCCTAGTGCCTCGGGGCGGGCCCGCCACGGCACCCTCCTGGCACGCCCCCCGGCCCACGGCCACCCTGCCTCCGCCACCCGGCCCCCCGCCACCCGGCCTCCGCCCCCCGGCCCCCCGCCACCCGGCCCCCCGCCACCTGACCCTCGGGGAAGCCGTTCTTCCCCGTTCCCACCGCCGGACGTTATTCGGCCACGACCACGCCGTCAGGCCCCCCGGCTCCCACCTCCAGCCGGAGCGGAGCCGCGAGACGGTGCCCGGTGATCCGATCACCACGACAGCGGCATGAACGGTCCTTCGCCTGAGGTCCAGCGCTGCCCGGCACCCACGTCGACTCGGAACGGACGGCGTGCACGCGGCCCACCCCGGATGGCGGGACCCCGCTCGGGACGTCGGGGGAAGCGCCGCCGCGGGACAGGGCTCCGGCCGTCAAGGCCCTGGCTCGGGCACCGCAGTCGCGCTCGAAGTCCTGGAGCGGGGTCGGGGAGGCCGACACACGATGGTTCACACACGGACGGGCTCCCGGGTTCCTGGCTCGGGGGCCCGCCTTTCTTGCGTCGGCGGTCTCGCGTGTCGCACCCGCGAGGTTCGCGCTCCCCGGTTCGCATCCCACGGGTCCGCTGCCGTGGGATACGCTGATCCCGGACTGGAAGCGAGCCACCGTTCATCGGTGAGTCACCCATGGCACCCTCTCCGGGTCGGTTTCTTCGCGCGGCGCTGAGCCTCGGCGCCGCCTGCATCCTGGCCGCCCAGGGACCCGCGCAGGACGAGCACTTCACGGCCTTCGGCGACGCCGCCGACCAGCTCTTCGGCAGCGCCGTGGCCCTGGTCGGCGACGTGGACGGCGACGGCGTGCCCGATCTCGTCGTCGGCGCCGACGGGGATGACACCGCCGGCACCGACGCCGGGGCCGCCTTCCTGGTCAGCGGCGTCGACGGGTCGGTGATCCACACCATCGACGGAGACACGACGCTCGAGGAGCTGGGCAGCGACGTCGCCGGCATCGGCGACATCGACGGCGACGGCATCCCCGACGCCGCCGTCTCCGAGTTCCGCGACAGCACGCTCGGCTTCCGCACCGGTCGCGTGCACCTGATCTCGGGCGCCACCGGCGCGACGATCCAGATCATCGAGGGCCCCGAGCTGGCCGCCGAGTTCGGCTCGGGCGTGTCCGGCGGCGGTGACTTCGACCTCGACGGTGTCCCCGACATCCTCGTCGGCAGCCACCACAGCAACCTGAACGGGCACCATTCGGGCAGCGCCACCGTGGTCTCGGGCGCCGACGGCCACTTCATCCTGGTCGTCCCCGGCCTCGAAGCCGACGACGACCTCGGCCACGATCTTGCCGGCCCCGGCGACGTCACCGGCGACGGCGTGCCCGACATCCTGGGCGGCGCCCATGACATCCCCGAGGCCGGCTCGGCCGCGCTCTTCGACGGCGTGGACGGGAGCGTGGTCTGGTCCTGGGAAGGCCTCTCGGTCCTCGACTTCTTCGGCTTCAAGGTCGGCGCGCCGGGTGACATCGACCGCGACGGCGTCCCCGACCTGATGGTCGGCGCCCAGCGTGACGACACGGCCGGCGACGCGGCCGGGCGCGCGCAGCTCTTCTCCGGCGCCACGGGCGCCGAGATCTACCACTGGGAAGGCGACGACGCCGGCGACAACTTCGGCGGCGACCTCTCCGGCGCGGGCGACTGGGACGGCGACGGCGTGCTCGACCTGGTCGTGACCGCGCCCGGTGACGACAACGCCGGCGGAGGCAGCAGCTCCGCGCGGATCTTCAGCGGGCTGGACGGCTCGATCCTCGAGACCATCGACGGCGTGTCGCCGGGCCTGCGCTTCGAGGTGTTCAGCGCGGCGGCCGGGGACCTCGACGGCGACGGGCGCCCCGAGCTCGTGCTGGCCTTCCCCTACGACGATCAGGCCGGCGCGGATGCCGGCGTGGTCGTCGTGCTCAAGGGCGCGGTGGCCGGGTGGACCGATCTCGGCCTCGGGCTGGCCGGCGCCCTCGGTGAACCTCGCCTGCTCGGGCAGGGCACGCTGTCGCCCGGCGCCCTCGGCAGCCTCACGCTGGCGGACGCGGCGCCGACGGCCCCGACCGCGCTCTTCGTGTCCCTGTTCTCCATGCCCACACCGTTCAAGGGCGGCACGCTCGTGCCGCTGCCGGTGCTCGTGCAGGTGGACCTGCTCACCGGCATCGACGGCTCGCTGGCCCTGCCGTTCGCGTGGCCCGTCGGGATTCCGGTGGGCACGGAGCTGTTCTTCCAGAGCGCGGTGGCCGACGCGGGCGCGGTCAAGGGCGTGGCCCTGTCCAACGCGCTGCAGGCGACGGCCAAGTAGCGCGCGCCCGGGCGATGCGTGCACCGCTCAGCGCGAGGCGCCGTGCTCCAGCGCATCGCGCAACGCGCGCCTCACGTAGACCGGCACCATCTCCCGGCGATACGTCGCGTCGCCGTCGATGTTCGTCAGCGGGTGCGCCTGGGCGTAGGCGCTGTCGGCCAGCTCGCTCCAGAGATCCTCGGTGGGCGCGCGACCCTCGGCCAGCTCGGTGACCTTGCGCAGCGCGATCGGCTTCGCGGCCAGCGCGGAGAGCACGATGCGCAGGTTGGACACGGTGCTCTCGTCGGGCAGCTCGTAGGCCACGGCGACGGAGAGCCGCGGGAAGTCGATCGAATCCCGCGGGCGCAGCTTGGCGTAGGCGGCGTGCAGGCCTCGCGCCGGGGCGGGCACGATCACCTTGAGCAGCATCTCGTCCGGCTCGAGCGTCTTGTTGTTCACTCCGTCGAACACGTAGAAGTCCGCCACCGCGATCGTGCGCTCCCCGCGCGCCGCCGAGGCGACGATCAGCGAGGCTCCCAGCGTGGTGAGCACCGGCGCGGAATCGTTGCTGGCCGCGGCGACGCAACGCTTGCCCCGCCTGACCACGTGGCAGGCCGAGCCGTCCTTCTTGAGGCAGTAGCCCAGCGCCTCGCGCCAGAAGTGCGTCTGGTTGATGTAGACGCAGCGCGTGTTGAGGCAGACGTTGCCGCCGAGCGTGCCCATGCGGCGGTGATGCGGCCCGGCGATCAGGCCCGCGGCCTGCGCCAGCGAGGGCAGCCGCGCGCGCACCGTCGCGTGCCCGGCCAGCGCTTCGAGCGTGAGCATCGCGCCCAGCTCGAGCGAACCGTCCTCGCGCTCCGTCACGCTCGACAGATCCGGCAGTCGGCTCAGCGACACGACCGTGCCCGCCGACTCGATGCCGTGCTTCAGGTTGGGCAGCAGGTCCGTGCCGCCGGCGACCAGCCGCGCGTCGGGATTCTCGGCCAGCACCGCCAGCACCTCGGAGACGGTCCCCGGTGACACGTAGTCGAAGGTCGGCAGGCGCAGCATCAGGCCTTGCCCCCGCTCAACGCCGCTTCACGCTGGGCGCGCAGGGCGCCGAGCACCTTGCCGGGCGTGAACGGCAGCTTCGTCATCCAGATCCCGCAGGCGTCGTAGATCGCGTTCGCCACCGCCGGCAGCGACCCGTGCAGCGGGCCCTCGCCGGCTTCCTTGGCGCCGTAGGGTCCTTCGGGATCGACGGACTCCACGATCAGCGCCTCGAGCTCGGGCGTGTCGAGGCTGGTCGGGATGGTGTACTCGAGCAGCGACGGCCGCATGTGCAGGCCGGCCTCGGGCAGCGCCGGGTCGGTGTAGACCTCGTGCGACTCGAGCACGACCTCGGCCACGCCCATGTAGGTGCTGCCCTCGATCTGCCCCTCGACCTGCACCGGGCTGATCGCGCGGCCACAGTCGTGGGCGATCCACAGCTTGGGCACGTGGATCTCGCCGGTCTCGGTGTCGACCTCCACCTCGGCCACGTGCGCCGTGAACGAGTAGGCCGGCGACGCGCCGATGGTGCCGCCGCGGTAGTCGCCGCCGCGCTCGGGCGTGTTGTAGGAGCCGGTCGCGGCGAGCGTCTCGAACTTCGCCTCGGCGAGGATGAACGCCTCGCGCGAGGTCATGCGGTGGTCGCCGTTCTCGCGGTCGAAGGCGAAGCCGTCGGCGAGCATGACCTGCCGCGCCGGGATGCCGAGCTTCTCGCCCACCGCTGCCTGCACCTGCAGGCGCAGCTTGCGGCCCGCGTCCACGGCGGCATTGCCGGCCATGAGCGTGATGCGGCTGGAGTAGGCGCCGAGGTCCACCGGCGTGAGGTCGGTGTCGGCCGCGACCACGCGCACGTGTTCGAGCTCCAGCCCGAGCTCCTCGGCGACCAGCGTGGCCATGACCGAGTTGCTGCCCTGGCCGATGTCGCTGGTGCCGGTGTAGACCGTCGCCAGGCCGCTGCGGTCCAGCTTCACGAGCATGCCGGCCTGCGGCATGTCGTTCGGGTAGACGGCGTAGTTGGTGCCCGAGATGTACATCGAGCCGGCCATGCCGAGGCCGCGCCCGGGCGGCAGCTGGCCGCGCCTGTCCTTCCAGCCGCTGGCCGCCTCCACGGCGTCGAGGCACTCCAGGAATCCGTTGGACGTGATCTTCTGACCGTTGACCGTCTCGGTGTCGCTGCCCTGGAAGTTGCGGCGGCGGAACTCGATCGGGTCGATGCCCAGCTGCGTCGCGAGGCGATCGAGCTGGATCTCCAGGGCGAAGCGCGGCTGCACCGAACCGTGCCCGCGCTTGGGCCCGCAGGGCGGCTTGTTCGTGAACACGCGCGTGGAATCGAAGCGGTAGGTCGGGAAGTCCACCGGCCCCGTGAGCAGCTGGCCCGAGTAGTACGTGGTGACCAGCCCGAAGCTGCTGTAGCTGCCGCCGTCGATCAGGATCCTGCTGTCGACCGCGGTGATGAGACCCTTGTCGTCGCAGCCGGTCTTGAAGTGCATCTCCATCGGGTGGCGACCACGGTGGGTGTAGAAGGTCTCTTCGCGCGTGTAGAGCATCTTCACCGGGCGCCGCGTGCGCATGGCCAGCAGCCCGACGCAGAACTCGAGGCTGAACGGGTCGCTCTTGCCGCCGAACGCGCCGCCGAGGTTGGGCTGGATCACGCGGATGCGGTGGGCCGGCAGCTCGAGCACCTGGGCCATCGCGCGGTGCACGTAGTGCGGGATCTGGGTGCTCGACCAGAGCGTGAGCACGCCGTCGCCCCCGAACTGGGCCACGGCGCAATGCGGCTCGATCGGCGCGTGGGCCGTGCCGTGGAAGACGTAGTCGTCTTCGACGACGCAGGCGCTGCGCGCGAGCTCCGCATCGACGTCACCGAACTCGAGCAGCACGTGCTTGCTGACGTTGCCCTTCTTGGAGGGCCGACCGCGGGCGTCGGTCTCGTGGATCGGATCGTGGCCGGGCTCGAGCGCGAGGTGTGGATCGAGGATCGCCTCGAGCAGCTCGTAGTCCACGTGGATCAGCGCGAGCGCGGCGTTGGCCGTGTCCTCGTCGACGGCGGCCACCGCGGCGACCTCATCACCCACGAAGCGCACCTTGCCGACGGCCAGGGCGTTCTCGTCCGGCGTCCAGGGGATCACGCCGTAGCGGACAGGCATGTCGTCGCCGGTGATGACGGCGTGCACACCGGGCAGCGCAAGCGCGGCCGAGGCATCGATCGAGCGGATGCGCGCGTGCGGGTGCGGGCTGCGCAGGGTCTTGGCGTGCAGCATCCCGGGCAGGGTGATGTCGTCGGTGTAGACCGCCTCGCCGGTGGCCTTGGCCATGCCGTCCACCTTGCGAGCCCGCTGGCCGACGCGGCGGAACTCGCCGTGGGGCGCATCGGGCCCGTGGGTGCGGTTGACGACGTCGCGCTCGATGCCGTCAGCCATCGGCGCCGTCCTCCGCCGCCCTGGTCACGCCGGCAGCCGCAGCGCCGCCCCCCTCGCGCGTGCGGCGACAGGCGTTCTCGACGGCCTCGTAGATCTTCGTGTACCCGGTGCAGCGGCACAGGTTCCCAGCGAGGGCCGCCTTGATCTCGGCGCGGGTCGCCGCCGGGTTCTCGGTCACCAGCTGGCGCGAGGCCATGATCATGCCCGGCTGGCAGAAGCCGCACTGCAGGCAGCCGGCCTCGTCGAAGCAGTCCTGGACGACGTCCGGGCCCGAAGCGCTGACCAGGCCCTCGATGGTGGTGACGTCGCGGCCGTCCGCGTCCGCCGCCAGCGTGATGCACGAGAGCACCGACCGGCCGTCGAGGTGCAGCGTGCACGCGCCGCAGTCACCCTTGTCGCAACCCTGCTTCGTCCCGGTCAGGCCGGCGCGGTAACGCAGGATCTCCAGCAACGTCCAGTGGTCGGGCGCGGCGATCTCGACATCGTCGCCGTTGAGTCGGAAGCGGAGGATGCGCACGGAGGACGGACCGGAAGAGACAAACCAAAGACGAACCGGAGCAGACATCGGAACAGCCGTGCTGGCGCATGCCCGAGCCCGACGGGGCGGGGGCACGACGGCCATCCGTGCTTCGCCCCAGCCGAGCGCGAATGTTAGCAGACCGGCGCTTCGGGCCGGAATCAGCGAGCCAGGGCGACGGTCACGTGGGGCAGGCTCGCTTCGTAGCGATAGCTGACATCCATGTGGCCGTCGTCGAACTCCTGGTGGACGAGGGACACACCGGCGGCACGCAAGGCATCGACGAGCTGCCGCGCCCCGTATTGCAGGTGGTACTCGTCGCGCAGGCCCGCATCGATGAACACGCACCCGAAGTCGGCCAGGCGGGAACCGAGGGTCGGAGCCAGCTCGACCGGGTCGTGCTCCAGCCAGCGGGCCCAGACGTCCTCTCGCAGGCGGCCGGTGCGCAGCTCGAAGGGCAGGGCGATGCCGCGGGGCTCGGAGGCGTCGGGCGAGTAGCAGGCCGCCATGGCCAGGACGTTGATGGCCAGGATCAGGGGCGTGGTCTTCTTGGGCGCTTCGTCGAAGGCGGCCAGGAACGCATCCACGCCGCCGTACTTCTCGAGCTGGTCGAGCAGCCTGGGAAAGTCCGGCTTGTAGGACATCTCGAAGTAGGCATCGCCGCTGTGGCTGGCCAGGGCGCTGAAGCGGTCGGGGTGGTGGAGCCCCAGGTGCAGGGCCGCGAAACCACCCGACGACTTGCCGATCGCGCCACGTCGCTGCCGCGAGCCGCCCACCGGGAACGCCGCCTCCACGGCCGGGACGAGCTCGTCGAGCAGGTGGCTGCGGTAGAGCCCGGTGGCCGGACTGTCCAGGTACTGGCTGCCACCGAGCCGGGTGAAGCAGTCGGGGAAGGCGAAGGCGCAGGGCGCCACGCGACCATCTCGGAGCAGCTTCTCGTAGCGTTCCGGGAAGGACGGCCCCCAGGGCGTGCCGCTGAGCTGGCCCGCGCCGATGCCGGTGAAGCCCGCCAGCACCAACACCAGTGGCAGGCGCTCGGACGCGACGGTCGCGCCCGACGGACCGGTCCCGTCGCGTGCCACGCCATCGGGCCAGGTCGCGACCGGGGGCAGGTACACGGGCAACTCGCGTCGTGTGGGATCGCCCAGCGCATTGCCGACCAGCAGATCGCTTTCGACGACGAGGGTTTCGATGCGGCCGTCGATCATGGGCCGCGACTCTAGCAGGCCACCGCTCGCGAAGGACACCGCCGCGCCCGCGAGGGCCTGGCGCCGCCCGACTCTCCCCGCCTCCCCCCGACGCCGCTCGACTCGGCCTGATGCCGCCGACGCGGCCCGACCCCCCCCCGACGCCACCTGCACCGCCGGACGGCGATGCGAAGTGGCTTCCCGAAGTGCCTCCCCAGGAACGCCCCGCGCGGATATGGTCAGTGGGCCGGGCAGGCAAGCCAGTGGGAGCGCCCCGCTGGTCTGACGCAACACTCGGGAGGACTCCATGACGACAGGCAAGGTCACCTGGTTCAGCGACGCGAAGGGCTACGGCTTCATCCACGTCGCCGAGCAACAGCAGGACGTGTTCGTCCACTACAGCGACATCGAAGACGACCCGCGGACCCTGACCGAGGGCAGCCAGGTCCAGCTCGCCGTCGAGAACGACGACAAGACCGCCCGAGCGCGCCACGTCCAGACCACCAGGCTGTAACCCGACCGGACCGACCGATGCCGATCGAGAACATGGATCCTCCGACCGCCCACGCGGCGATGTCCGCCGCCGGCGCGTCCGTCTTCGTGGACGTGCGCACGGTGGCCGAGTACGACGCCGGCCACCCCGAGGGCGCGCACAACGTGCCCTGGGCCGTGCGTGACCCGGGAAGCGGGCAGATGACGCCCAACCCCGCGTTCCTGACCACCATGGAGCGGGCCTTCGGCAAGGACAGCCGCCTCTTCGTCTCGTGCCAGATGGGCGGCCGCAGCCTCGGCGCCTGCCGGGACCTGGAAGCGGCCGGCTACGCGTCGCTGGTCAACGTGGACGGAGGCTTCGGCGGCAAGCGGGACCCGATGGGCAACGTGGTCGTGGCCGGATGGGCCGAGAGCGGCCTGCCGGTGAGCACCGACCCGTCGGACTACGCGACGTTGACGGGGTCGTAGCAACGGGGCCGTAGCAACGGCTCGCAGCAACGGCTCGCAGCGACGGCTCGCAGCGACGGCGTCGCAGTCCCGGCGGCCTGACGCGCGGTCCTAGCCAGCGGTCGCCTGCGTCTCGCGCAGGTAGCCGTTGACGGTCACGTAGTCGGCGGCGATGACGACGTCGTCGCCGGCGCGGACCGCCCCGAGAACCCTGGAACCGATCCGCAGCACGCCGCCTTCGACGCGCACGCGCTCGCCGCGCACGCTCAGTTCGAAGCCGTCCCCACCGGTGCCGTGCTCGTCGAACTCGAGTTCCACATGCTGCTCGAGCGCATGCACCCGGGCCTCGATCTCGTCGAAGTCACCGGGCCCGTAGACGCCGGGACTCAGCGGGAAGCCCGTCATCCCCTCGGGCGCCAGCACGGAGATGCGGACGCCCTCGGTGTACACGCTGAGGGTGCCCTCGTCCGAGATGTGCACATCGTCGGGAAGCCACTGGTTGGCGACGCCCACGGGATTCACGACCACGGCGCAGCTGGTGAGGAAGAGCGCGGCGGCGGGGAGCAGGAAGCGGCCGGGCGACATGGCGGCATCTCCGTGAGGGGCGGGCGGCGCCCGCGATCGTAGAGGCCCGTGGGCGCCCGAGGAGGGGGACGAGGTCGGGGACGCCGAATCGCCATCCCGGCGCGGCCACCGAGCCCGAACCAGGGAGTCCCGAGACCCGCAGGACACTGACGGATCCGTCATGGAGACGGGGCGTTCCCATGGGGTCTTCTCCCCGCTCGCATCGACGGCCCCACCGCCCCGAGCGACCCCGGAGGACGAACCGATGCCCCTGAAAGCCTGCTTGCTGGTCTCGCTGAGTTGCCTCCTCCTGGCGGGGTGGGGCTTCCTCTGGACCCAGGCGAGCCACTCGCCCGTCGCCGGCCAGCTTCACGTCGAGGGCAACGAGGCCTGGGTCGCCGTCGAGGCGGACTTCCCCGAGGCCTGGCACGCCACCGATGCGGCGCTCTACGCCCTGGACCTCCCGGTGGCCCGCCTTGCCTCGCAGGGTGAAGGCGGTGACCCGGACCTGAGCGGCCCCTGGGTGCGGGTCGAGACCTGGGGCTCGCAGTCCGTCGTCCGGGCCCACTACGGAGCGCAAGCCGACGCCATCGGTCGCGACGCCGCCCTCGATCTGCTCCGCGCGGTCTGCACACGCTGCGGCGTGGTGCCCCGCGACCCGACGGACGACCCGCATCCCTTTCCCGGTCCGGAGGCCCTCGCCAGCTCCCGCTGAGCCGGAGGCCCTGGTCCGACCTGATTCCTGATCCTGCCCCGGTTGGCTGCTGCTCGGCCCCACTCCTTCGACGCGACACCACGCAGCAGGCGCGTGTCTCCCCCCTGCGGCCGCACCCCGCAGGACACGCCGGCGAGGCCCCGGGATCCCTTTCCCCGGGGCCTCGCTCCTTTTCTTGGAGCACGCCTTGGGAGCGCGCTCGGTCCAGCAGGTGGCTCAATCCAGCAGGCGGATCAATCCAGCCACGTCGTGGGTCGGTTCCCGGCACGAGCCGTGACGACAGACGTAGGCGGTGGCCTTGCCGTCGATCGACGCCTTGCCCAGCAGCAACGCGAAGCGCGCGCCCTGCTCGGGCGTCACGCCGGCCGCCGGCACGCGCACGGCGGAGAGCGAGACATGGCGATGCGTCGCCAGGGTCGCCCACAGCTCGTCGAAACCCTCGCCCTCGGTGACCACGACCGTGGGCGCACCCGTGGCGTGGCGCAGCAGGGCGATCAACGAGCGCGCGAACGCCGTCGGTGAACTGCGCGCGATCGGCTCGGTCGTGGCCAGGGCGCGATCGGAGGCGGTGCGCAGATCGGTGTCCCCGGTGAGATCGAAGAGCCGGTAGAGCACTTCGATCATGACGCCGTTGCTCGAGGGCACGGCGCCGTCGAAGAGATCGCGCGGACGGGCCACCAGAGTCTCGTGGTCGTCGCTGGTGAAGAACCAGCCGGCGCGCTCGGTGTCGGCGAAGTGCTCGGCCACCACATCCACGAGGGACAGCGCCGCGGTGGGCCAGCGCAGGTCCCCGTCGGCCTCGAACAGATCGAGCAGCCCGGCGGCGAGATAGGCGTAGTCGGCCAGCGTCCCGTTGAGGTGCGCCTTGCCGGCGCGCGAGGTGGCCAGCAGGCGACGGCCGTCCGGGCGCATGGTGGTCAGGCAGTAGTCGGCCGCGCGCTGGGCCGCCTGCAGGAAGCGCGGCTCTGCGAGCACCCGCGCCGCGCGAGCCAGGGCGCCGATCATCAGGCCGTTCCAGGCCACCAGGACCTTGTCGTCCGTGCCCGGGTGCACGCGCTTGTCGCGCAGCTCGAAGAGCGTGCGGCGCAACGGCGCGAGGTCCGCGTGCATCTGCTCGGGGGTCGTGCCCAACTCCTTGGCCAGCTCGGCGTCCGGGCGCGGTCGCACGAGGACCCAGTGCGCCCCCTCGAAGTTGGGCTCGTCGCCGAGGTTCCAGGCCACGTCGACCAGCTTGCGGTGGCGCTTCCCGACGATGCGGTGGACCTCCTCGCGCTCCCAGCGGAAGAACTTGCCCTCCTCCCCCTCGCTGTCGGCGTCCTGGGTGGAGTAGAAACCCCCGTCGTCGCCCACCATCTCGCGCAGCACCCACTCGCAACACTCGCGCGCGACGGTCGCGAAGTCCTGTCGGCCCGTGACGCGGTGCGCCTCCAGGTACGCCGGGATCAGCAGCGCGTTGTCGTAGAGCATCTTCTCGAAGTGCGGGATCCACCACCTGGCATCGACCGAGTAGCGCGAGAAGCCGCCGCCGAGCTGGTCGTAGATGCCGCCCCGCGCCATCGCGTCGAGGGTGTGCTCGGCCATGCGCAGCGCGGGGTGGTCGCTCGCGTCGAGGAAGTGGTGGATCAGCAGGCGGATGTCGTCGGCGTGCGGGAACTTGGGCTCGCCGCCGAAACCGCCATGGGTGCTGTCGAAGCCGCGCGCCAGCTGCTCCACGGCCGTGTCGATCAGGTCGAGGCCCGGTGCCTTCACGTCGAGGGGCAACTCGGGCAGGTGCTCCGCCGTGAAGGTCAGCCGCTCGACCGCGACGACCACCTTGTCGCCCTGCTCGCGGCAGCGGTCGGGATCGCTGGTCCACATCTGCGAGAGCTGTTGGAGCAGGCTCGGGAAACCGGGCTGGCCGTAGCGCGGCATCGACGGGAAGTACGTCCCGGCGTAGAAGGGCTTGAGTTCGGGCGTGAGGAACACGCTCATGGGCCAGCCGCCGTGGCCGCTCACGACCTGGGTCGCCTTCATGTAGATGTCGTCGAGGTCGGGGCGCTCCTCGCGGTCCACCTTGATGTTCACGAAGTGCTCGTTCATGAGCGCCGCGATGCCGGCGTTCTCGAACGACTCGCGCTCCATCACGTGGCACCAGTGGCAGGCCGAGTAGCCGATGGACAGGAAGATCGGCTTGGACTCGTCCCGCGCGCGGGCCAACGCCTCCGGGCCCCAGGGGTACCAGTCCACCGGGTTGTGGGCGTGCTGGAGCAGGTAGGGCGAGGTCTCACGGGCGAGACGGTTGGCGGGGCCTTCGTGGGTGGTGGTCATAGGCGCGCCGTTATAGCGAGCCGGGCCACCCGGCGATGCGATCCGCTCTGCCGACCTCCGAATCGGGAGCAAGGCGTAACCTCGGGACGGGTGCCGGTCACCCACGCCGTCGCCCCGATGGGCCCCTGTCACCCCACGCCCCCTCGCGCAGCAGGAAAACCGCCATGTTCGCCGCCTTGATTCCCTCGCTGGTCACCGGTGTGCTCCCCACCGCGATGGCCCTGCTGCTCGCCGTCCCGGCCCAGGTCCGCCCCGACGAAGCCGCCCCCGAAGGCCGGGCCCGCCCCGGCCCCCGCGGCCCGGCTCCCCGCGCCGCCCAGGATCCCGAGGGTGCCCGCGAGGCGCTCCGCGGCCGCATCCGGGAGCAGGTGCTCGAGCGCGTCGGCGGCGAGTTGGAGCTCGATCCCGACCAGCGCCGTTTCGTCGATGGTGTCCTGGAGCAGCACCGCGGTCAGGTCGAGGTCTCCCGAGAAGAGGTCGGCGAGGCCACCCGCGCCCTGCGCGACGCCGAGCGCGCCGAGCCCTACAGCGAGAGCGCCGTCCGCAGCGCCGCCGACCGACTCGCCCTGGCCCTGACGCGGCGCTCGGACGTGCGGGCTGCCGTGCGCGGCGACGTGTCCACCGTGTTGCGCCCCGAGCAGCTCGAGAAGGTCGAGGCGTTCAGGGCCCGCCGCGACGAGTTCGAGCAACAGCGCGAGGCCGGCGAACGCCCGCTGCTCGAGCGCCTGCGCGGGCGACGTGGTGTCGGTGCGGGTCCCGGTGCAGGCCCTGGCCGTCGGCACGGTGCCGGCCGCGGGCCCGAGTTCGGCGCCGGTGCAGGACGCGGCCCGCGCGCCGGGCGAGGTCCCGGCGCCGGCCCGCGCGAGCGTGACTCCGCTGCCCGGCCCGACGCCCGGCCCGACGCCCGGCCTGACGCCGCGCCCGAGTCGCAGCCGCGCTCGGTCTTCGACGTCTGAGCCGGGGCACGCTCTTGGCCTGGAGGCAGCAGATCGACTTCGCCGACCTCGCCCTCTCCGCGATCGCGGGGGGCGGGGTCGCGCCACGTCCGGGTGCAGGCGTCCTCAGGCTCCACCGCGCCAGCCTCCACCGCGCCAGCCTCCACGGCGCCGGCCTCGCCGGGACCGGCCTACCGGACCTGCCCGGCGCTCTTGCCGAGCTCTTCGCACGGACGCGCGCGTTGATCCGACGCCGACGGGGTGCTGGGATCGGGGGCGTGGAGGACCCCATCCTCGATCGTGTCGGGACCGCCGACACCACGGGCGCCACCCCCGCGCCCGCCGGCCGGGTCGCCGAGGCCGACGAGGCCGTGGCGTTCGCACAGGCCGATCTGGCCGATGTCAGCGCCGTGCTTGGTGGCGACGGCGACGCCTTCGCCCGCATCGTCGAGCGCCACCAGACCGCGATCGCCAGGTCCATGTACCGCTTCACGCGCGACCGGGTGACCTACGAGGAACTCGTGCAGGACGTCTTCGTCGAGGCCTTCCGCTCGCTGGCCACCTTCCGCGGCACGGCGCCGCTGCGGCACTGGCTGCGCCGCATCGCCATCCGCGTGGGCTACCGGCACTGGCGCGACAAGGCCCGCCGCCGCGAGGCCACGCTGGCCGACGACGAGCTGTTCGCGCGCCTGGAAGCCGTCGGCGACCAGAGCAGCGACCAGGAGGCCGGCGAGGTCGTGCATCATCTGCTGCAGCGCCTGCGTCCCCGCGACCGACTCGTGCTCACGCTCATGTATCTCGAAGGCCTGTCGGTGGCGGAGATCTCCACGGCCACGGGTTGGAGCACGGCCATGGTGAAGGTCCAGGCGCACCGCGCCCGCAAACGCATGCGTGCCCAGTCGGAGGACCCGCGATGACGCGCGATCGGATCGACGCCCTGTTCGACCGTGCTCGCGACGACGGCCCCGAGCGCGTGGACGTGACCCACCGGGTCATGCAGCGCCTCGCCGGAGACGCGAGTTCGTCGTCCGCGCCGCCGAGCCTGCTCGACGCCCGCGCTCGGCGCGCCGTGCTCGTCTGCACGGGGTTCTCGCTCGCCGCGGCCGGCGTCGCCGCCGCCGTCGTCTTGCCGCTGTGGCTCGCCTACGAGGACCCGCTCGCCGGGCTGCTGCAGGCGATCGGCGTCGTGACCCCCTGAGGAGCGTGACGATGAGCGACACCCCGGCTCCCACCCGCTCCGTCTGGCCGATCGTGCTGCTGTGCGCGGTGATCTTCCTCGCCGGCGGCATCGTCGGCGCGGGCCTCGCGGTCTACAGCGTGATCGACGGCGCCAAGCAAGCGCTCCAGAACCCCGAGGAGATGCCCCGACGCATCGCGCGACGCATGCAGCGCCGGCTCGACCTCACCGACACCCAGGCCGAGCGCGTGCGCGCCATCGTCGAGACCCACCAGGCCGATCTGCTCGGCCTGCGCGCCACGGCGCTCGAAGGCGCCGACCCGATCCTGGACACGATGCGCGACGAGATCGCCACCGAACTCGGGCCCGCCGGCGCGGACGGCTTCCTCCAGCACTGGGGTCGCATGCGCGACGAGTGGGCACCGCGCATGCAGGGCTTCCGTCCCGGAGCGGGGCCCGGCCCGGGCGCGGGACCGCGCCCCGGACCGAAATCGGGACCAGGGCCCGGGCGGCGGGAGAACCTGCGGGACGGCTGACCGCCCGCGGCTGGCGTCCCGCCCACGGCTGGCGTCGCGCCCGCGCGCCGGTCACGATGGAGGCGCACGCCCGAGCGCGCCTCCGGGCGTCGCCCCCGACCGTGACAGCCCGTGACCGACACCTCCCTGTCTCCGCCGCCCGCAGCCACCGAGCCCGATGACGGCTTCGAGGCGCGCCTGTTCGACTCCAGCGACGTCACGGTCGGCACGTGCCTGTTCCTGACGCCCGTGGTCGCGCTCCTGGGTTGGCTGGCCGGCCCGACCACCGGGCTGGTCGCCGCGCTGGTGCTCTTCCTCGGCGCGGTTCGCCGGGTGCTGTTCCCGAAGCGCGGCGGACTGCGGCTGACCCGCGGCGCGCTGCACCGGGCTGACGACGCACCGCTGGCGCTCGACGGCTTGACCGCGGTCCGCCATCGTCGCGCGTCGAGCCGCTACGCCGAGGTCCGGCTCGAGCGCGGCGCGGGCGATGCCCCGTTGATGACGCTGACCGAGCGCGCGAGCCAGGCCGACGCCTCGGCCGTCGAGGTGGCCGACCTGGCCAGCACCTGGCTGCTGCTGCGATCGTCGCATGCCGACGCGCGCGATGACCTTGGCCTCCCGCAGTCCGGGTCCGCGGCGGCCGGCGCCGACGGCGCGGACCCAGACGGTCAGGAGCCCGCCGCAGGCCGGCGCGGCCCGTGGCGGAACCTGCTCGTCCAGGCCTTGCTGCTCGCCGCGGCCGTGATCGCCTACGTGCTCGTGTTCGACCGGAGCTTCGGTCTGGCCATCGTGACGGCGCTGCTCGTGCACGAACTCGGGCACCTGGTCGTCATGCGCGCGCATGGCTTTCCGGTCCACGGCATCTACTTCGTGCCGCTGCTGGGCGCCGTCGCCGCGATGAAGCAGCGCGCCTTCGCCCGGGCCTCGCGCGCGCGGTTGCGCATCGCCCTGGCCGGTCCGCTCGTCGGGGGTCTCGTGGCCGTGGCGATCTGGGCCGGCCAACCCGCGCCGCACTCGTGGCTGTGGACCTTCGCGGCGGTCTCGGCCCTGCTCAACCTCTTCAACCTGCTGCCCGCGCCGCCGCTCGACGGCAGTCACGTCGTGGACGGGATCCTGGCCGCGCTGCACGAACGCATCCCCGCGATCGTGGCGCCCGCGCTGCTCATCGCGGGCAGCCTGGTCCCCGTGGTGCTGATCGACCAGCCGGCCATCCGCGCCTTCTTCCTGGCCCTGGCGATCGTGTACATCGGCAGCGTCCGGCGCAGCCGGGTCGCGCGGCTCACCGCTTCCGCCCTGGACCGCTTCGGCGTGAGCGCCGCGGACCGCGCCGACGCCCGCCAGTGGTTCGGCTCACGTCGCCATCGGCCGTTGCTCATCGACGGTCCGCCGCCCCCCGACGATCCGGTGCTGTCGGAAGCCGCCGCGGTCGGTTACGGGGTCCTGACCCTGGCCCTCGCCGGCGCGCTCGGCTGGATCTTCTGGACCACGGTCCTGGCTCACCGTCTGGGCTGAGACCCTCGGCCCAGACTCCGGGCCAGACTGCGGGCGAGACGCCGCCGCGCGAGCGCGACTCCCTCGGACGGGGCGGGGCCCCAGCGCGGAGTCAGGCGCCGCTCGCCGCTCGCTGACTCCGCCGTCTCAGGACCAGGGCCCCGCTCGCTGCGCACACGCCCACCACGGCCAGGAACGCGAACACCGGGCCGTCACCATGGCGCTCGTAGATCCGTGCGGCGATCAGCGGCGCCGGGGAGGCGAGCACCATCGCCGCCAGGAACTTCAGCGCGTAGGCCATGCCGCGGCGCGCTCGGGCGGTGATCGCGGCGAGCATGTGGTTCTCGATGGGCTGGCTCATGTAGTTCGCGAACGCGAAGGCGCCCAGGAGGACGAAGGGCATGACTTCGTGGTCGAGGAACGACGCCGCGGCGGCCAGGATCAACGGCTGCGCGAAGACGATCGCGGCGTAGCGCCCGGGCACGCCGGTGCCGCGCGCCACGAGGCCGCCCATGTACTGGCCGACGCCTCCGAGCGCGAGGATGCCCGCCATGACCGTCGCGTCGTCGAGCACCCAGGTGCCCATGCCCTCGACCGTGCGCGGGAAGACCGTCGTGAAGCCCTCGAGCAGGAAGGCGTTGCCGGCGATCACGAAGAGCAGCAGCAACGCGCCGGAACCCAGCGGCCGGGGATCCCCCTGCTTGCGCTCGGGCACTCCGTCGTAGAGCCGACCGGTGGAGCGCAGGACGTGACCGACGAGCGCGAGCCCCACGGCCGTCGCCGCGAGACCCACGAACCCACCGCGCCATCCGAACGGCACGGCCAGCACGGTGACGATCAGCGGCACCGAGGCCACGCCGATGTTGCCGGCCACGCCGTGCCAGCCGAAGACCCGCCCCAGCTCCTCGCGCGAGGTCGAGACCGACAGCAGCCCCAGGCCCGCCGGATGATAGAAGCCCGCCGCGGCGCCGAGCAGCGCGTGCGAGACCACGAAACCGCCGAAGCCGAGATCCAGCGAGCACAGCCCCGCGCCGAGGGCGAGCAACCAGAAGTAGAGGTTGGTCACGCGCGCGGTGCCGTACCGATCCGCGAGCAGTCCCGCCGGCAGCGCGGCCAACCCCATGCAGAGCGTGAACGCCGACAGGGCCCAGCCCATGGTCTCGAGCGACACCCCCAGGTCGATCGCCGCCGTGACCATCACGACCCGCGCCGCGAGCTGGCTGCCGTGACACATCGCGTGCCCGAAGGAGGCGTACAGCAGCGCGTTGCGGGCGAGGGGCTTCATGGCGACGTGATTGTGCCCGGGCACCGCGCCTCAAACGACCGCGGCCCCGGAATCCGCAGGGGACTCCGGGGCCGCGTGAGCGTGAGCGCGTCGACGACCGCGCGCTGGCCGCTACCGCGCGTCGGCTACCGCGCGCTGACGCTCTGCAGCCGCTCCTGGAGCGCGTGGTACTGATCCCACATCTCCTTCGGCATGCGGTCGCCGAACGTCTCGAGGAACTCCTTCTGACCGGCCAGCTCGGCGGTCCAGGCCTCGGGGTCGACGTCGAGCAGCTCGGTCATGGTGGCGCCGTCGGTGTCGAGACCCTCGGTGTTCAGGCCGCCCTCGGCCGGCACGAAACCGATCGGCGTCTCGACCGCGTCACCCTCGCCCTTGCAGCGGCTGATGATCCACTCGAGCACGCGGATGTTCTCGCCGAAGCCGGGCCACATGAACTTGCCGGCGGCGTCCTTGCGGAACCAGTTGACGTGGAACATCTTCGGCGCCTTGTCGCTCTTGCCGCCCATCGACATCCAGTGCGCGAAGTAGTCGGCGAAGTTGTAGCCGCAGAAGGGCTTCATGGCCATGGGGTCGCGGCGCACGACACCCACCGCGCCGGTCGCCGCGGCGGTGGTCTCGGACGCGGCCATCGCGCCGATGTACACGCCGTGGTTCCAGTCCAGCGCCTCGAAGACCAGGGGCGCGGTGCGCTCGCGGCGGCCACCGAAGATGAACGCGCTGATCGGCACGCCGTCGGCCGCGTCGAACTTGTCGCTGATCACCGGGCACTGCTGCGCCGGCGCGGTGAAGCGGCTGTTCGGGTGGGCGGCAGCGGTCTTGCTGGCCGGCGTCCAGGCGTTGCCCTTCCAGTCGGTGGCGTGGGCGGGCGGCTCGCTGAGCCCCTCCCACCAGGGCTGCTTGTCGTCGGTCACGGCCACGTTGGTGAAGATGCTGTTGGTCTTGAGCGACTGCAGCGCGCCCGGGTTGGTGTTCTCGGACGTGCCCGGGGCGACGCCGAAGAACCCACTCTCGGGGTTGATCGCCCAGAGCCGTCCGTCGTCGCCGTAGCGCAGCCAGGCGATGTCGTCACCGACGCACTCGGCCTTCCAGCCCGCGTAGGGACCGGACGGGATCAGCATGGCCAGGTTGGTCTTGCCGCAGGCGCTCGGGAAGGCGGCGCACACGTAGTGCGTCTCACCTGCCGGGGACGTGAGCCCGAGGATCAGCATGTGCTCGGCCATCCAGCCCTCGTCGCGGGCCTGGACCGAGGCGATGCGCAGCGCGTGGCACTTCTTGCCGAGCAGCGCGTTGCCGCCGTAGCCACTGCCGATCGACCAGATCTCGCGGGTCTCGGGGAAGTGGCTGATGTAGCGGTGCTCGGGATCCAGGTTCCCGGTGCTGTGCAGGCCGCGCACGAAGTCGGTGGAGTCACCGAGCTTCTGCAGCGCCTGGGTCCCCATGCGCGTCATGATCTTCATGTTCACGACGACGTACGGGCTGTCGGTGATCTCGATGCCGACCTTGCTGTACGGCGAGGCGACCGGACCCATGCAGTAGGGCACCACGTACATGGTGCGGCCGGCCATGCAGCCGTCGAACTCGTTGCGGAGGATGGTCTTCATCTCCGCCGGCGCCATCCAGTTGTTGTTCGGGCCGGCGTCGCCCTTCTTCTCGGAGCAGATGAAGGTGAGGTGCTCGACGCGGGCGACGTCCTGCGGATCGCTCCGGTGGTAGTAGCAGCCCGGCCACTTCTCCTGGTTCAACTCCTCCATGGTGCCGTCGGCGACCATCCCCGCGATGAGCGCGTCGTACTCTTCCTGCGAGCCGTCGCACCAGTGCACCGAAGCGGGCTTGGTCAGCAGAGCGACCTCGTCGATCCATGCCTCGAGAGCCTGGTTCGTCGTCGTCATGGCGGATGTTCCTGGGGGAGTGTGAACGGGGGTGGAGGAGGGCGAGGGGCCGACGTGCGCGCACCCGGCGGGGCGCGCGAGGCCTCGCGCAGCGTGGTGTTTTCGACCCGGACGGGAAACGCGCGATGATACCGGGGTCTCCCGGCCCTGGAAACCCCCTCCACGCGCGGCCATCCTCTGCTCTCCATGCCCTCCGCGAACGCCCTCCCGGTCCTGCTCCAGGTGCTCGCCGCCGCCGTCATCGGTGGCTGCGCGGCCCACCGGCTGGCGTTGCTGGGCATGACCTGGATCCACCGAGCGAATACTGCGCCGACGCCCGCGCCGCTGACCGACGACCGTGCCCCCACCGTCCTGATCCAGCTGCCGGTCTACGACGAGCGCGACGTGATCGAGCGGCTGCTCGGTGCGGTGTCTGCGCTGGACTGGCCTCGGGATCGCCTGCGCGTGCAGTTGCTGGACGATTCGGACGATGACACCAGCGCGATCGCGGCCCCGCTCGTGACCCGCCTCGCGGACGAGGGCCTGGACGTCGTGCACCTGCGACGCGGCACGCGCGAGGGCTTCAAGGCGGGCGCCCTGGCCTCCGGCCTGCACCATGATGCCGGCCGGCCCGACGGCCCGGCCGGGTTGGTGGCGATCTTCGACGCCGACTTCGTTCCGGAAGCCTCGTTCCTCCGGCACGCCGTGCCACCGCTCGTCGACGATCCACGCGTCGGCCTGGTCCAGGCGCGCTGGACCCATCTCAATCGCGAAGCCTCCCTGCTGTGCCGAGCCCAGGCCGGCCTGCTCGACGGCCACTTCCTGCTCGAGCACGGCGCCCGCGCCCGCTCCGGCCGCTTCTTCAACTTCAACGGCACCGCGGGCGTCTGGCGGCGGACTGCCATCGAGGACGCCGGCGGCTGGGCCGGCGACACGCTCTGCGAGGACCTCGACCTCTCGTATCGCGCCCAGCTGGCCGGCTGGCGCTTCGTGTTCCTGCCCGGGCTGACCGTCCCCGCCGAGCTGCCCGCCGATGCCGCCGCCTTCAAGAGCCAGCAGTACCGCTGGGCCAAGGGCTCGATCCAGGTCGCGCGCAAGCTGCTCGGGCCGATCTGGCGCGCGCCCGTGTCGCTCGGCGTGAAGCTGGAGGCGACGTTCCACCTGGGCAGCGGACTCGCCTGGCTCGTGCTGCTGCCCTTGCTGCTGCTGTTCCCGGTGGGGCTGCTGCTGGCGGCACTCGGCGCCACGCCGTTGCAGACCGAGCTGCCGGCGGCGCTGCCCACCGCCGGCCTCGACCCGTGGGTGCTCGCGGCCGCGCTCGCGTCGACGTTCCTGTTCTACGGCGCCGCCGCCATCATGGCCCCCGAGCCCGGGCGCGGCGCGCGCGTGCTGGCGCTGCCGCTCGTGTTCGCCGCCGCCCTCGGGCTCGCCTTCAACAACGCCCGCGCGGTGTGGTCGGGCCTGCGCGGCGAGGCCTCGCCCTTCGTGCGCACGCCCAAGGCCGGGACGCGCGCGACTTCGAGCTACGCACCGCGCGGCGACGTGGCGGCACCGTGGGAGTGTGTCATGGGCGCGCTGCTCGCCGCCGCCGCGGTGATCGCGCTGACCGACGGGCGACCGTGGTCCGCCCTGCTCGCCTTGCTGCCGGCGGCCGGTCTGCTCAGGCTCGGCCTGGTCGCGCCGACCGCCGCGCCCACGCCCATGCCCACGCCCATGCGATGAGCGGGAGCCCGTAGGCCACGGGCGCCGTCCACGGAGGCGGCGTCCAATCGCCACCCGCCGCCTGCACGGTCCAGGCCAGGTAGGACAGCGGCAGCAGGCCGGCGAGCAACACCAGCGGCGCGCTGGGCAGGAGCGGCAACCAGACCAGCAGCCAGAGCCCGTACCACGGGTGCACGACGGGGCTGCACACGAGCAGCGCGAGGAACACGTCGCGCCCGAAGCGCGCGACTCCGAGCCCGTGGTCGCCCGGCCCCTCGCGCACCAGCCGCGCCGTCAGCCAACCCAGCGCGAGGGCGAACAGCGCGGCGCAGACCCAGCGCGCCGGGAGGAACCCGATCGCGGCCGCGAGCAACGCGTGGAGCGACGCGAAGTGGCTCCAGTCCTCGGCGTACGTCCCGAGCGAACCGGTGGGCAGTCCGTCCCCGAGGAAGCGCCACGACACGAGCCCCGCCACCGCAACGCAGACCGCCAGGCCGGCCAGGGCGCCCTCGCGCCGCCCACGCTTCCACAGCACGGCGCACACGCCGAGCGCCGGCAGCGCTCCCGCGAACTTGGCCGCCAGCCCCAGCCCCCAGCACGCGAACGCCGCCCCGCGCCGCGCCCACGACGCGAGCGCATCCCGACCGAGCAGCAAGGTCACGCCGAGCATCATCGGCAACATCGCGAAGGGTTCCAGGTGCCCCCCGTGCGCCGACTCGATCACCGCCAGCGGGTGCCAGGCGTAGAGCACCAGCCCGCGTGGATGGCAGCGCCCGCGTCGGCAGGCCCAGGCCAGCACCACGATGAGCACCAGGTCGAGCTGCAGCATCGCTCCGCGCACGACGCGCTCGGTGGGCTCGAAGCCCGCCAGCGCCCCGAGGAGTTCCTGCGACAGCGGCGGGTAGATCGCCGGCAGCTGCGGGTGGTTGATCGAGGGCCACTCCGGCGCGGCGCGCGCCATCGACGCCAGCGACGGATCGTCGGGCGCCGCGGCGTAGGGATCCAGCCCCGCCGCGACGACCCGGCCTTCCCAGACGTAGCGGTAGACGTCGTCGGAGAGGGAGGGTGGGCCGCCATGGACGGCCAGGCGCATGAGCAGCGCCCAGAGCAGCACGCTGACGACGAACGCGACACGGGGTGGTGGTGCGCCGCGCCGCTCCGGCACGTCCGCTGCGCCGGACCGCCGTGACTGCCGCTCGAGCCGATGCGCGAGGAAGACCAGCGGAACGAGTGCCAGCGCCGAACCCAGCAGCACCAGCGGCACGTGCTCGGCGAGGGGCGCCTGGCCACCCACCATCCACGCCAACGCCCACAGCACCGCGCCGAGCAGGTTCCAGCGGATCAGCACACCCATGCCAGGAGGGTCCCACGCGGGCAACGCGAGAGACCAGCTACGGCGTGGTCCCCACCAGCCCATTGCTCGAGGTCAGTCCCTGGGGACCGACCGGATCGGGGATCCAGTACTGCAGCACGATCTGGACACCGGCCGGCAGGCCCGTCGGCCAGGTGTCGACCAGCGTCAGCGCGCCGGCGCCGTTCACGGGCAGGCCGGT
>JAJDER010000107.1 GCA_029259725.1 Planctomycetota bacterium
GACTGCAACAGCAACGGCGTGCCGGACGACTGCGACATCGCCGCGGGCACGAGCCTGGACTGCAACAGCAACGGCGTCCCGGACGAGTGCGACATCGCGGCGGGCACGAGCTCCGACTGCAACAGCAACGGCGTCCCCGACGAGTGCGAGACCGACTGCAACAGCAACGGCGTCCCGGATGACTGCGACATCGCCGCGGGAACGAGCCAGGACTGCAACAGCAACGGCGCGCCCGACGAGTGCGACATCGCCGCGGGCACGAGCGTCGACTGCAACAGCAACGGCATCCCCGACGAGTGCGAGGGCGACTGCAACAACAACGGCGTTCCCGACGACTGCGACGTGGCCAACCAGACGAGCCTGGACTGCAACGGCAACGGGATCCCGGACGAGTGCGAGACCGATAGCAACGGCAACGGTGCGGCCGACGAGTGTGACATCGCCAGCGGTGTGAGCCAGGACTGCAACAAGAACGGCGTGCCCGACGAGTGCGACATCGCCTTCGGCACCAGCGCGGACCTGAACGACAACGGGATCCCGGACGAGTGCGAGGGGGACTGCAACAACAACGGCGTGCCGGATGACCTCGACATCTCGGGTGGGACCAGCCAGGACTGCAACACCAACGGCATCCCGGACGAATGCGACATCGCGTCGGGCGCGAGCCAGGACTGCAACACCAACGGGGTCCCGGACGACTGCGAGGTCGACTGCAACACCAACGGCGTTCCCGATGACTGCGACATCGCGGCCGGCACCAGCCTCGACTGCAACAGCAACGGCGTCCCGGACGAGTGCGACATCGCCGCGGGAACCAGTGCCGACCTGAACACCAACGGGGTGCCGGACGAGTGCGAGGCCGACTGCAACAGCAACGGGGTGCCGGATGACCTCGACATCTCGAGTGGGACCAGCCAGGACTGCAACAGCAACGGCGTGCCCGACGAGTGCGACATCGCGGGCGGCGGCAGCCTCGACCTGAACACCAACGGCGTGCCGGACGAGTGCGAGGCCGACTGCAACAGCAACGGCGTGCCGGACGACCTCGACATCTCCGGCGGCACCAGCCAGGACTGCAACAGCAACGGCGTGCCTGACGAGTGCGACATCGCCGGCGGCTTCAGCGGTGACCTGAACGCCAACGGAGTGCCGGACGAGTGCGAGGGTGACTGCAACAGTAACGGTGTGCCGGACGACCTGGACATCTCCAGCGGTACGAGCGAGGACTGCAACACCAACCTGATCCCGGATGAGTGCGACATCGCGTCCGGTCGCAGCCTGGACGCCAACAGCAACGGCATCCCGGACGAGTGCGAGGGCCAGTGGATCGACCTCGGGAACGGCCTGGCCGGTACGCACGGCGTCCCGGTGCTGACCGGCACGGGCACGCAGATCGGCGGCGACACGGTCACGCTCGAGCTGAGCAACGCGCTCGAGAACTCGACCGCGGGGCTCTTCGTGGGCTTCAGCGCGATCAACATCCCCTTCAAGCAGGGGATCCTGGTGCCGTCGCCGGACCTGATCGTGTCCGGGTTGCCGACGGGCCCGGCCGGCGTGCTGCCGCTCGCGGCGCCGTGGCCGGTCGGCATCCCGCCGGGCTTCTCGCTCTTCTACCAGTACTGGGTCGTGGACCCGGCCGCGCCGAAGAATCTCGCGGGCACCAATGGCCTGCAGAGCATCTCGCCCTGACGGCTGGGTGGCTCTCGGCGCCGGACGACCCCGCGGACGGGCGTCGTCCGGCGCGCCGGCTCCCGGAGCGGCTCGGCCAGGTTGTCAAGCCGTTTGGGATCGGCCGAGCCCATCGCTAGGATGGGTCCGTTCGCTGGGGGTGTCCGCGAGCCGCACGCACTGCGGCGAGTCGGACTGAGAGACACCCTTCGAACCTGATCAGCCAACCAGCCCGGTTCGGGTGCGGTGAGCTGCGGAGGGAAGCGACGACGACGGGGCCTCCGCGCCCGGTCGATGTCGTGCCGTCGCGTCCACCGTTCCGCGCGGGGCGCTGCGTTCCGAGAGGGACGAACAGGAATCGCGCCATGACGACATCCGAGCCACGCACCGATCGCCGCACCGATCGCCGCACCGATCGCCGCGACGACAAGCCGTACACGCTGCCCGCGATCGGCGGCAATCCGTCGAGCGAGGCCGCGGGGACCAACCCCGGCAGCTTCGCCCGGGAAGCGCGAGTGGGCACGCCATGGACCTTCAGCTCACCGGACAGCGCGGGAATGCCGGCGCCGAGTGACAAGACGGCCTGGGATTTCATGCCGGCCGACTGGCGCCGGGAAGACGGTCGCTGGATCCCGCCCGTCGGCTTCGAGCCGGTGACGCAGCTCGAGCACGCGCGACTCGGCACGGTCACGCCCGCGATGCGCCGTGTCGCGGAGCGCGAGCCGCACCTGACCGAGATCCAGGTGCGCGACGAGGTCGCGGCGGGCCGCATGGTCATCCCCGCCAACACCATGCACCTCGCCCAGCAGCTCGACCCGATGTGCATCGGGCGCGCGAGCAAGACCAAGATCAACGCCAACCTCGGCGCGTCGCCGGTCTCGTCCGGCACCGACGAGGAGGTCGAGAAGATGCGCTGGTCGGTCAGGTGGGGCGCCGACACGATCATGGACCTGTCCACGGGCGGTGATCTCGACGCCTGCCGTGAGGCGATCATCAAGGCCAGCCCCGCGCCCGTGGGGACCGTGCCGATCTACTCGATGATCCTCGGCAGGCAGATCGAGGACCTCGACGCCGAGATGGTGCTGGCGACGCTCGAGCACCAGGCGCGGCAGGGCGTGGACTACTTCACGATCCACGCGGGCGTGCTGCAGGAGCACCTGCCCTTCGTGCGCGATCGCTTGATCGGCATCGTCAGCCGCGGCGGCTCGCTGCTCGCCAAGTGGATGATCCACCACGGCAAGCAGAACCTGATGTACACGCTGTGGGACGACATCTGCGCGCTCATGCGTCGCTACGACGTGACCTTCTCGATCGGTGACGGTCTGCGCCCGGGTGGACTCGCCGACGCCAGCGACGAGGCCCAGCTGCGTGAGCTGTCCACGCTCGGGGAGCTCACCGAACGCGCCTGGCGCTTCGGCGTGCAGGTCATGGTCGAGGGCCCCGGCCACGTGCCGCTGGACCAGATCGAATACAACATGAAGCTGCAGCGGCAGCTCTGCCACGGCGCGCCCTTCTACGTGCTGGGCCCGCTGGTGACCGACATCTTCCCCGGCTACGACCACATCACCAGCTGCATCGGCGCGACCAACGCCGCCTGGCACGGCGCCTCGATGCTCTGCTACGTCACGCCCAAGGAGCACGTCGGGCTGCCCAAGAAGGACGACGTCAAGCAGGGCTGCATCGCCTACAAGATCGCGGCCCACGCGGCGGACGTGGCGTTGGGCATCCCCGGCACCCGCGACCGCGACGACGAACTGACCCGGGCCCGGGCCGCGCTCAACTGGGAGCGGCACTTCGAGCTCTCCTTCGACCCGGACACGGCCCGCGCCTACCACGACGAGGACCTCGACGTGGACACCGACTTCTGCGCCATGTGCGGCCACGACTGGTGCTCGGTCCGGATCAGCAAGGAGATCCAGGAGTTCGCCTCCGGCAAGGAGGAGCAACTCCAGTGGGACAAGGCCAAGGTCAGCGCCGCGCTGAGCCCCGACCAGGTCGAGATCCTGGAGAAGCGCGGCGTGCTCGATCCGGCCGAGATCCATCGCCTGGCCAGCAAGACCAGGTCGAAGGTGGGCGCTGAAGTGGGAGAGAAGGCGGGTTGCCACAGCGATGTGGCCGCCACCCACGAGGCTCGCCGGGTCCAGGAAGAACAGGTCGGCGAGGCCTCGACGGCGGGTTGAGCGTCGACGCCGGCTCGCCGGCTGGTCCCCCGCGGTGCCGGATTGCGGGGTCTGTCGGCTGTGGCAAGCTTGTGACGAAGGTGGAGGGCCGCATTCTCGCCGTTGGCGCCCTGCCGACAGACCTCATGTAATGGACCCGTGGGCCAAGCGCTCCGGACGTGGCGTGGATGTCCGAGTGCTCCCCCGGGCCCCTGGAGTCGACGATGAGGTTTTCCCTCGCCGCATGGACGGTGCTGGCCCTCTGCACCGCAGGTGCGGAAGCTCGCGCCGACGACCTGACCGCCACCGTGCCGGACGACGCGTTCTTCGTCTTCCACTCGAGCGTCGACCCCGCGCAGTCCTGGATCGATGAGTACTACGCCGAAGTCCTGACCGCGGTGATCGACGCGGACTTCCCCGGACTGTTCGTCGACCAGATCGCCCCCCAGATCATGGACTCGGCCGACCTCGAACAGCTCAAGGGCCTGCGCGACCTGATCGAGGGACTGCTCCGCTCGGTGCCCTGGGCCTCGATGGTCGAGCACGAGATGATCATCGCCGAGCGGATCCACAATCCGACGGAGAGCATCTCGCCGCACCAGTTCCTGGCGGCGTTCCGGCTCGATGCGGAGAGCCGCATCGACATGCACAAGGGCCTGGTCAAGCTGATGAAGACCTGCTCGCTGCTGTCCGAGGGCGAGGTGGATCTGGTGCTGACCATCGATCACCCCGGCGACGGTGTCTCCACCGGCAATGCCGACGCGTTGGCGTCCGCGTCGCGCATGCTCGGCAGCAACACCGCCCTGATCTACGACCTGCGCGCGCCGATCTTCTCGGCCGCGGCCAAGGTCTCCGTCTTGTCCGTCGCCTTCCACGGCGACGATCTGCTCATCTCCGCGAACGTCTGGGCCGACAGCTACGTGCGCGATGCCATCGACGCTGGCCGCGGTCGCGCTGGATCGATCGCGTCGATGCCGGCCTACGCCGAGGCCTTCGCGGGCCTGCCGATGGGGAGCGAGCGGACCTACTTCGACCTGGGCGCGATGCTCTCGCCGATGCGCGACGGCATGGAGCTCTGGTTCGACAAGGAGTTCGACTTCAGCCCGGCCCACGGCGTCATCGTCGAGTTCGACGACGGCGCGACCAAGACCGCCGAGGTCATGCGCGAAGCCCACGGCAAGGGCTGGGGCGAGGTCGAGCCCGAAGTGCTCTTCGCCAAGGGCGCGTTCGAGCTGATGGACCTCTTCGACGTCTTCGGAACGATGGCGACGGTCAGCTACATCGACGGCCAGCAGATGGTGACCGAGCATGTCATGCACCTGAACCCGCCCCGGGCCGGCGAGGAGAACTGGGTCTACAACCTGGTCGCGCCGAGTGGGGACGAGTTCGAGCCGCTGCTCGAGTTCGTGCCGGCGGACGCCGCCAGCTTCAGTCTCTACCAGGGGTTCGACCTGGTGCCGATGTACACCTGGGCGCGCGCCAAGGTCGCGGAGTACGTCCCCGACGGCGAGCGCTACCTGGCCTACGCGGATGCAGCCCAGGCCTTCCTCGACATGGACCTGGAGCACGACCTGCTGCCGCTGATGGGCAGCCCGGCGGTGTCGATCCAGTTTGCTCCCGACAAGCCGTCGGCCATGGGGGGCGACTGGATCATCGTCTCGCCCTCCGCGCGCCCCGAGGTCGGCAAGCGCTTCAACAAGCGCATCGTGAAGTCGGCACAGCACCTGCTGCCGCTCCTGATGGACGCGCTGCGCAACAGCCCCGAGCTGGGCATGACGCCGCTGGCGGACATCGACCTGCGGATCGTCTCGAACGACGACGGCATCTACCGCAGTCTGGACCGCATCGAGCTCGAGCTCCCCTTCCTGGGGTCGATCAACGCCTACTGGGGCTACATCGGCGAGTTCGAGATCATGGCGTCCTCCGAGGACGCCGTGACCTACGTGCTCGAGACCATCGCCGGCGAGCAGCCGAACATCCTCGAGGCGGGCCCGGTCGTCGACATGAACGCGCAGCCCACGGGTCCCACGGCCTACGCCCACATGTCCAACTACGGCGCGGACATCCAGGGTGCCGTGGCCGCGCTCCAGGGTGCGGGCGGGTACATGGGCTTCTTCGGCGGGATGAGCGGCAAGCAGGGGTCGGAAGAGGCGATGATCATGCAGGCGGTGGGCGGCATCATGTCGCGTGTCGGCAGCATCCTCTCGCACATCGACTACCTCGGGCATTCCTTCTCCTACAGCCAGGTGCAGGACGAGGGGCGCGTGCTCTACACGCGCACCTCCACCCACTACAAGCTGCCCGAAGAGCGGGGCCGCTAGGAGTCTGCGCCCCAGAAGGCCTTCGGTGGCGTCGTGCCGTGTGCTCCTGATTCTCGGGCATGAGATCTGCTGCTCAGACAGTCGAGGCTTCGCCTCGAAACTCGCCTCAGACCTCATGCCCGAGAATCAGGAGCCCCCTCCTCGGCGGCGGCCGAGGCCTCTGTGGGCTCTCCTGGCGACCTCAGGTCCAGGCCATCAGCGTGTTCATCCGGCGCAGGTTGGCGATCTGCACCACTTGCACGAAAAGGGAGCGGAAGGCCTTCAGGTGCTCGTGACGGAAACGCGCGATCGTCCGATGGCTCGGGCTCGCTCCCGCCGCCAGGTACCGCAGCGGCACGCGCTCCTCGACCCCTGCCGCGATCTTCCGCGACGA
>JAJDER010000108.1 GCA_029259725.1 Planctomycetota bacterium
CTGATCGCCGCCGACCTGCGCGACCGCGTGTTCGTCTATTACGCGCCCGACTTCACCGACTACATCGTGCTGAACAAGCCGCCTTCGCTGAACGAGAACCCCTTTGGCGAGTCGGCCTTCGGCCGCGCCCTCGGCGCCGCGGACGTGAATGGGGACGGCGCCGCCGACATCCTCGTCGCCGACTCGTTCGATGGGGAGCCGCTTGGGTGCGCAATCTCGGCTGGCGGGGTTGTGTACGCCTTCCTCGGCCCCTACTACAACACCGCGTATCCGATCCTGGACTTCGATCCTCAGTGCGGTGATCAGTTCGGCGAAGTCTTCACGATCGAGGACATCGATGACGACGGGCGGCCGGAGTTGGTCATCGCGGCTCTCACGGCTGATGACGGAGGCCTCGGCAACAGCGGCCACGTGACGATCTTCGATGCGCTGCCGGCTGGCGGGTGATGCGCATCTCCACAAGGACAAAGGGGAGGGACCTAACGTGATGAGCGAAGTGATCTTGAATCTGTTCTTTAGTGCCGCGTACCTCCTCGTGCCCTCAGATACGATATGGGTCGACGACTCAAACACGGATCCTCCATTCGAGGGAACTTCAGACGATCCATTTCAATCGATCACTGCTGCGCTCAACCAAGGATCGCCTGCTACCGGCGACATCATCAAAGTACGGGCTGGCACCTACGACGATGCGCTAGAGACCTTCCCGCTCGACATCCCCGACGGCGTGTCGGTACTTGGGGACAGGACGGGGGCGCGACCTCAGCTCGGAGGCGATGCCGCCGGAGGCTCGTCGAGCAGCGTCGAGGCGGTGATCCGAATCATCGCGAACACGGCCAATGGGAACCGGAGCGACATCGACTTGGCCTATCTCGAGTTCCCTGGCGAGGACACGTCAGGAATCGACGCCCCCAGCGCCGTGCTGCTCCGAGTGGCGGACAACAAGTCCATCTCGAACGTGACCATCGACAGCTGCGTGTTCGAGCGCTCCGAGATGAACGACTCGACGCATGCGGATCGAGCGACGATCACCCTCGAGAATGGGCCCGGCTCGATCGCGATGGTCATCGAAGACAATGTCATCGAGCCGTCAGCGAAGGGCGGGATCCACCAGTTCCTGCTGGATACGTCGAAAGACAATGAGGCGCAGGCCACATTCACGGTCCAACGCAACACCTTCGAGGTCACGGGGACAGATACAGCTCTGTTTGGCATCCGGATCGGTGCTGAAGGCTCGCAGGTCAGTCAGAACTCTGGGGCCAAGATCCTGGAGAACACCTTCGACGGGTCGAATGTCACGAGTGGTCTCGGCCTCGTCAACGCGATCGAAGTCATTGTCGATCTTGGCACAACGGGTAGCGTGGCATTCCACAATGCGATCCTGGATGTCGGCCGCAACGAAATCACAGGATGTAGCGGCGACGGGATCTTCTTCCGGTCCGATGTCGATCACGCGGACGCGTCAGCGCAGTGGCCCCAGCGGTAGTGAGGGTGGGGTAGGCAACGTGAGGATGGTCAATGACACCATCGCCGGAAACGATGTGGGTGTCGTTGTCAACGGCTACGCGACCTGGGAGCCCATCGAGAACGGGCCATCCGCACTTGTAAACATGATCGTCCACCAGAACGACACGGCCCCGATCAGCAGCAACTTCTCGTGGACACCGAACGCGTCTACCGTTCTCTCCTTCGAGTATTGCGACTGGGAAGGCGTTACCGGCTTGCCCACCGTCGCCACGGCCTATCCCTGGAACTTCGACACCAACCCGCTGTTCGTGGGAAGCGGTGACTACCACATCCCGGTGGACACGCCGTGTATCGACAAGGGCAACAACACACCCCTGGAACCCCTGCCGGCGCGGGACTTCGAAGGCGACCTCCGGAAGCTCGATGGTGATGATGATGACGTCGACACGGTCGACCTCGGCGCGGACGAGTACGACCCCGACGCGTAGGCGCCTCCTCGGCCTCGGCGCGAGCGCCTCTCCGCGCTCTAGTGCCCCGCGAGGAACCGCTCGGCATCCAGCGCCGCCATGCAGCCGGTGCCCGCCGCGGTGACCGCCTGGCGGTAGATCGCGTCGGCCACGTCGCCGGCGGCGAAGACGCCCTTCACGTTGGTGGCTGTGCTGCCCGGCTGGACCACCAGGTAGCCGACGTCGTTCATGTCGAGCTGGCCCTTGAAGATCTCGGTGTTCGGGCGATGCCCGATGGCGACGAAGCAGCCGTCGATGGGCATGTTGGACTCCTCGCCGCTGCGCGTGTTCTTCAGCGCGAGCGAGGCCAGCTTGCGGGTGTCAGCGTCGGGCGGCAGCATCTCGTCCACGACGGTGTCGAGCAGGAACTCGATCTTGGCGTCGTCCTGCGCGCGCTTGAGCATGATCGCGCTGGCGCGGAACTCCTCGCGGCGATGGATGATGGTGACCTTGCTGGCGAACTTGGTCAGGAAGGTGGCCTCCTCCATGGCGCTGTCACCGCCGCCGATCACCGCCACCTGCTTCTCGCGGAAGAAGGCGCCGTCGCAGGTCGCGCAGGCGGAGACGCCGAAGCCCATCAGGCGGTCCTCGCCGGGTACGCCGAGCAGGCGCGCCGTGGCGCCGGTGGAGACGATCACGGACTCGGCCTGCAGCGTGTTGCCGTCGGAGTCGGTGAGCGTGAAGGGGCGCTGGCTGAAATCGACCTTGTCGATCCGGCCGGGGCGGCAGTCGGTGCCGAAGCGCGCGGCCTGGGCCTTGAAACGGTCCATGAGCTCGGGGCCCATGATGCCCTCGGGGAAGCCCGGGTAGTTCTCGACGTCGGTGGTGATGGTGAGCTGGCCGCCGGGCTGGAGCCCTTCGTACAGGACCGGCGCGAGGTCCGCGCGCGAGGCGTACAGGGCCGCGGTGTAGCCGGCGGGGCCGGACCCGATGATCACGAGGCTGTGCGTCGTCACGAAGCGCTCCAGGGGGCGCGCCGGGCCGGGGTGCCCGCGCGAGGGCGCGCAATCCTAGCATCGTCGCGCGTCGCGTCGCCGGGGTAGGATCCGCCCCTGTGAGCGCGCCGCGAGACCCCTGGGACGACGAGCAGACCGACGGCCTCCTGGCCTGGGGTCCGACCGGCGCGGCCGACGCTCCCGCCGGCCTGACCATCCCGCAGGTGTCGGCGCGCATCTCCTCGGCCCTCGGTCAGACCTTCCCCGAGCCCTTCTGGGTCGTGGGCGAGTGCGCCGAGATCGACCGCACGATCCGGCGCGGCGGCAAGCACTGGTACTTCCAGCTGGTGGACGCCGAGGCCGAAGATCCCGCCCGCCGCGCGGCCCTGCCCGCCAGGCTCTGGCAGCGCACCATCGGCAAGCTGTTCGGTCCGCGCGGCACGCTGCGCGGCAAGCTCCAGCCCGCCGACGGCATGGTGCTGCGCGCCCTGGTGCGCGCCGATTTCTACGCGCCGAAGGGCGAGGTCAGCCTGATCGTCGAGGACATCGACCCGGCCTTCACGCTCGGCAACCTCGACCGGCAGCGCCGCGAGACCCTGGAGCGCCTCACGCGCGAGGGCGCCCTGGACTGGAACAAGGCGCGCCCGCTGGTGGACCTGCCGCTGCGCATCGGGCTGGTCACCGCCCTGGGCAGCGCCGCCCACGAGGACTTTCTGAAGGAGTTGCTGGCCGCCGGCATCGGCTTCTCGGTCCTGGCCTGCGACGCGCGCATGCAGGGCCCGGACACGATCACCACCGTGCCCGCGGCGCTGGCCACGCTGTCTGCCTCGGCGCCCGATGTGATCGTGCTCACGCGCGGCGGCGGCTCGCGCCTGGACCTCTCGTGGTTCGATCGCGAGGAGGTCGCCCGCGCGGTGGCCACCTGCCCGGTGCCGGTGCTGACCGCCATCGGGCACGAGATCGACACCTCGGTCGCCGACCTCGCCGCGCACACCGCGTTCAAGACGCCCACGGCCGCCGCGGCGTTCCTGGCCGAGCGCGGGACCACGGCGCGCCGCCTGGTCGCGGACGCCGGCGCGCGCATCGTCGAGCACCTGACCCGCACCCTGGCCGAGCAGCACGAGGCCGTGCTCGCCGCCTGCCGCGACGTGCGTCGTTCCACCGAGGCGCGCCTCGCCCTGGAGCGCAGCGAGCTGGCCGGCGCCGGGCGCCGCGTGGGCGACGGGGCCGAGCGGCGGCTGGCGTCCGCCGCACGACGGCTCACGGACGCGCGCGCGCGCCTCGTGGCCGGCCCGCACATCGAGGCCCTCGGTCGCCATGAACACGGACTGGCGATGCAGGCCGTGCGCCTGGAGGCCCGCGCCGAGGCCACCCTCGAGCGCTGCCGCACGCGTCTGGAGAACGACCGGGCGCGCCTGCGCCTGCTCGACCCGAAGCGCCTGCTGGACCGCGGCTACAGCCTGCTGCGCCGCGCCGACGGGAGCGTCCTGACCGACGCCGCCGACGTCCGCCGGGGAGATCTGCTCACCGCCGTGATGCGCGACGGCGAGGTGGATGCCAAGGTGTCGGGTGTCCGGATCACCGAGAACCCCGCCGCCGCGGAGCGGTTGGACGAGTCCCCGATCGACCCGGGGCCTGACTTGCCCCCCGCAGTCGACGCCCCCGGAGCCCCCTGACGATGAACCCCCGACCGCGATCGAGCGCCCGCGCGGCCGCCGTCGTCGTGCTGCTGGCCGGCAGCCTGGTGCTCGGCGTGCTCACGGGCTGCGGTGACGAGGCCGCAGGCGTCTTGCCCGGCCAGGTCGGTTCCGGCAAGGCGGCGCCGGTGGTCGTGTTGATGATCGACACCCTGCGCGCCGACCACGTCGGCCTGCACGGCGCCGAGGGCGGGACCACGCCATTCCTGGATGCTCTCGGCGCGCAGTCCTTCGTGTTCGACCGGGCCTACGCCAACGCGAGCTGGACGCGGCCCTCGGTGGCCTCGCTGTTCACCTCGCGCATCCCGCGCGCGCACGGCTGCGTGAATCGCGACGGCGTGCTCTCGGGTCAGTTGGTGACGCTGGCCGAGGCGTTCAAGCTGGGAGGCTGGCCGACCCAGGGCGTGATCGCCAACGGCAACGTGCCCGGCAAGTTCGGCTTCGCCCAGGGCTTCGACGAGTACGTCTTCATCAAGAACCGCCCCGAGCCCTACGCCGACGCGATGCGCATGGTCGAGCCGGTGGAGCAGGCCCTGGCCGCGATCGGCGAGGAGTCGCCGTACTTCCTCTACCTGCACTACGTGGACCCGCACGACCCGTACCACCCGCGCGAGGGCTTCACCGCGGATCCCGCGTACGCGGGCGCCATGGACGGCAGCCAGGAGGCGCTCAAGCCGTTCCAGTCCGTGCGCCCCGACGCGGAGACCTACGAGCGCGTGCTCTCGCTGTACGACGGAGAGATCGCGTGGCTCGACGCGCAGCTGGCCGAGCTGTTCGCGACGCTCGAGGCGTCCGGCGTGCTCGACGACGCCTGGCTGGTGGTGACGTCGGACCACGGCGAAGGGCTCTGGGACCACCGCGTGCGCGCCCACGGTCAGGAGGTCTACGAGGAGCAGATCCGTGTGCCGCTGTTCGTGCGTCCGCCGGGCGGGCTCCCCGCCGAGGTGCGCATCGACAATCCGATCCCGCTGGTGGACGTGGCGCCGACGCTGCTGGACCTGGTGGGCCTGCCGCGGCCGCGCACGTTCGACGGCGTGAGCTGGGCCGGGCATCTGAGCGGTGGCGAGCCCGTGCCCGAGCGCACCATCATCGTCGACGAGGTCATGGACCACTTCGAGCTGGCGGCGGTCATCGAGGGCCACGACAAGCTCATCGTCGACTTCAAGAAGAACGTGTTCCTGCTCTACGACCTGCAGGAGAATCCGCGCGAGCAGCGCAGCCGGGCCTTCGATCCGCGCGAGCGGCAGACGCCCGTGGGCACGCGGCTGCAACGTGTGCTGCGGGATGCGTTCAAGGAGGCGGCGGCCAAGGCGCCGGCCGCGTCGGGACCCGGCGCCGAAGCGCTGATGACCGAGGACGACCTCGAGTTGCTGGCGCAGATCGGCTACGGCGGAGAGTTCACCGTCGATCCGGAGGACGACCAGGCGATCGGCAACCAGGACCAGCACGACGACGAGCCGGGCGGCGGGGACCACTAGGCGCCCCGGCCAGGCCTGAGGGAGACCAGAGACGTGGCCGGCAAGAAGACCAAGACGCCCGAGTCGTTCGGTGCCGCGCGAGAGCGGCTCGACGCGATCCTCGACGAACTCGAGAACGACACCGCGGACGTGGACCGCCTCGCCGAGCGCGTGCGCGAAGCCTCCGCGCTGATCCGCTTCTGCCGTGAGCGGCTCGCCGCGACCCGCGCCGAGGTCACCACGGTCGTGGCCGAGCTGGCGGCGGAGGAGAAGGCGGCCGCCAGCGAGGCGGCCGCGGATCGTGCGTCGGCATCGGCGCCGTCGCCGTCGCCGTCGCCAGCGCCAGCGCCAGCGCCAGCCGAGCGGCGCGCGGCGGGACCGCGCGAGGGGGCGCCTGCGGACATCGACGACGACCGTCCGCCGGACATCCCGCCGCCCGATCTGATGGAAGACGCCGGCGGCTCGATCACCACCGACGACCTGCCCTTCTAGGGGCCTCTAGGGGTTCGCCCAGGCCGCGCGCACCGCCGAGACCACGTCGTCTCGCGACAGGTCGCTGGGGGGCTCGCGCGCCAGATCGATGTCGGCGAAGAAGCCGCCCGGGCCCGCCTCTTGATCCCCGAAGCCGAGCTGGGCGACGGGCAGGGCCAGCGGGGTGGCCCACCAGGCCCCGCGGTCGGCGGTCTCCAGAGCGGCCAGCCTCGACCGCAGCGGCTCGAGGTCCGGACGCCGCGGCGCGTCCGCGCGACCGAGGTCGAACCAGGACTCATCGCGCAGCAGCATCCGGAAGCGGCAGCCGTGCCGCCCGCCGTGCACGACGAGCACGCGGAACAGGTCGCCCACGGCGTGGTGCAGGGCGACCACGGTCAGCGGTCCGTCGACCTCGACCACGGCCAGGTCCTCGTCCACGAAGCGCTCGACCCGAGGCCCGCGGCCCGCCTCGACCTCGCCGACGTCGGCAGCGATGCGCGCGTGCCGCTCGCGCCAGGCGGCCTCGTACCGGAAGGGCTCGTCCAGGACGTCGCCCAGGTGCTCGATGAGCCACCGGTAGGCGGTCTCCCAGCGCTGGTCGTCGTCGGCGTCATCCGCCAGCAGGGGCGCGATCGGCGCGTCCGGGTGGCGCGGGAGATGGGCGACGGTCAGGTCCACGGCGAGCGCCTCGGGCCCGCGCCACACCGCGAAGTCACCCGCCTCGGCGGCCGAGAGCGCCGTTGTCTCTCGGGCGAGGGCCTGCTCGGGACGCAACGCGGCGTAGACCGAGAGGGCCCCGTCGGTGTCGTAGTGGTTGTTGGCCACGACGTCGAAGGGGCCGACGACGCGAGCGCGCTCCCCCGCGAGCAACGCGGCCCAGGCCAGCACGATGGCCGTGCTCGTCTCGCGCTTCAGCGCGGCGGGCGTGGTGTTCCCCGGCCAGTGGCTGAGGCTGCGGTAGCCCGGTTCGACGCCGTCCACGTACAGCACCGTCGCCGGATCGACGTCGGTGGGGCGGAGGCGGAAGTGCGGATCGGGCACCCGGATGCAGGCAGGAGTGGCTTGACGGCCGCGCCGACCCTTTCGAGCCGGCGCGGCCGTCACACCCCCTCATGGGGTGCTTTTGCCGGCCTTGACCTAGAGGTCGTGGGGCCGAACGGTGGAGCGCTTGTTCGACTGCGTCCGCTCAGCGGCCTTGTCCAGCGCGCTGCGGACCATGTCGGAGACAGCCTCGGCGAGATCGCCCGAGCACATCAGGCCCTTGGACTTGACGTACGCCTTGATCTTGCTGCCGATCACGAGGCTTTCCTTGTCTGCCATCGTGGTGCTCCCCTGCTGAAGTTCGAGTGTCCGGGGGCCCTCGCGCCCCCGCGAGAAATGCAGGATACCCACGCGGATCGGCGATCCAGCCCCATTTCTGATCGAATCCCGCCCGGGAGGCCACCGGACCCCGCTGTTTGCATGCGCCGAGATTGATGCGTGGGTGTCGCGCGGCGCCCCGAAGGACCGCGACGTCAGCGCGTCGTTTGATTCCGAGCGCTCCGTCCTGGTAAGACGCGCGCCGAGAGACCCGAGAACCCGGAGTGACCATGAGAACTGCCGTCGCCGTCCTGATCATCGCCCTGTTCCTGCCCTCCTGCCAGTCCAAGGGCAACTACCTCATGAACCGCGGCGGCGACCTCGTCGACATCGTGCGCTTCCAGGGCCTGGCCGGTAAGGCCATCGGCGCCAAGCTCGAGATCACGCGGCTGGCCCACCTGGGGATCGGCTACTTCGACGCGCAGGCCGCCGGCCTGGCCAACCGCGAGCTGGGCACGTGGCACTACAAGGCCTGGACCTGGGGCGTGCTGGTGGGCTACAGCGACGAGCAGCAGGTGCTCATCCACCGCACGGACGAACTCGGCCGCTATGCCGGATCCTACGGCTGGAACTTCGACGAGCAGGGCCCGGGCATCTTCACCCAGGCCGACGCGGACAACCCCCTCGACCTGCTCACGGCCCGCGGCACCCTGGCGCTCGGCATCGGGCTCGACGTCTCGCTGCGCGTGGGTGAGGTGATCGACTTCCTCGTGGGCATCTTCCAGTTCGATCCGGCGGGCGACGATGTCGATTACACCGCCTACGAGAGCTGAGAGGGTCGCTCGGAGGCTTCACTCGCGGCGCGTCGTCGGCGTCTCCGTAGAGGGACTGTTGAGCCTGATCGCGGCGTCACTCCTCGCCGCCTGCGCTTCGGTGGGTGACTACGCCGAGCTGCGGGCCCTCGATCTGAGCCAGGTCGTCGAAGTGCACCTGTTCGGCGGGGACGGGGGCGGTGTGCTGCTCGAGGCCACGCCCCTGCTCCAGCTCGGCGCGGTGTCCTACGACGGCTACGCGCTGGGCTGGCGGGGCCGTTGGGCCGGAACCTGGCGTGAGAACACCCATGGCGTGGGGCTCTTCCTCGGGGGGCGTGGGACCGCCTACGAGGGCGCCGGCTGGCTGTCGGCCGACGACCAGGAAGAGGTCTACGGCACGCTGCCGAAGCTGACCGGCGTCCCCGGCGGGGCCCTGGACTGGATGTGGGTGCGCGCGACGGTCGGCGTGCTCGTCGGCATCGATGTCCAGGTCAGTCTCGGGCAGGCGCTGGACTTCGTGGCCGGGATCTTCACCTGGGATCCGGCCCACGACGACGTCCTGCCGTCAGCGTGAGACGAGCGTCAGGTCGATCAGGCGGTGGCGCTCGAACAGGCTGCGGTTGCCCGGGCGTTGCGCCTCGAACGGCGCGGGGTCATCGGGCATCGAGCGACGCGCGAGTACGTTGAGTCCGAGCACCGTGCCGGGGCGCAGGCGCAACCCGGTCACGCGCTCGCCGCCCGGCGCCGGGGGCACGTCCTGCGCGCCGGCTCCGAGCGCCGCGGGGAGTGAAGCGATCACGCGGACCCGGCCGTCTCCGAGGGTCTCGCGGGTCAGCACGGCGCCCGGCACGGCGCGGCCCCCGACGAACACGCCGGTCGGGGCCTCGTGGGCGCGAAGCGCGAGCCCGGCCGGTCCGCACCACACGTCGGATCCGAAGCCACCGCGGGCGTCGATCACGGTCACGTCCGTCTCCCAGCGACCGAGCGCGCCGCTTCCGTCGAGTTCGAGGAACAGGTCGTCGGCATCCGCGGTGGTCAGCGCGAGCCTCAGGGCGTCGGGGCTCCAGGCCGCTTCGAGTTCGATCCCGTTGCCGTGCGCCACGGCCGCGAGCTCGCCCGACGGGATCTCGCCCGTGGTGGCCTCCAGCGGCCACGGGTCGTCGCCATCGAGGAGGCCGTCGCCGTCGGTGTCCACGGCCAGGGGGTCGCTGCCGGCGTAGAGTCCGGCGGCCAGCTCGGCGAGGTCGCTGAGGCCGTCCCCGTCGGTGTCGGGCCGCGTGGGGTCGGTGCCCAGTCGGAGTTCGTCGAAGGGCAGCCGCGGGTCGTCGTCGACCAGGCCGTCGCCGTCCACGTCGATGCTCTCGCAGCTCCGCCGATGGGGGGCGACGAGCGCGCCCCAGCCTTCGAAGCGCGACCACAGCTTGGCCAGCGCGTCCCAGTCGGAGCCGGCGTCGAACGCGCGCCCGGCGCGTCGACCCAGGAGCCCGGCCGCGAAGTCCTCGGGGAAGTGGCCGGACGCGAGCGGAGGCAGGCCCGCGGCCGGGGCCATCACGAGGCCGACCGCGTGGTGCAGCTCGTGCAGGAAGCTCCAGGCGGCGCCCGGTCTCGGGCCGAGCGCGCCCGGTGGCGTCGCGACGTCACCCATGCGGCCCATGGCGCCGGCAGTGCCGCCCAGCAGCGTGAAGCCCGCGAAGTCGCCCGCGAGGTCGCTGGCCACGGCATACACGAGCCCGTAGCCGTCCGCGGGCACGCCCCAATCGCGCAGGCGTTGCTCGATGCCGGCCATGGTCGGGCCCGCGGTCACCGGCGTGGGTCCGGTCAGGCCGAGGACGTGCAGCTCCAGGTTCGCCCGCCCGCTGGTGTGCCGATAGAGGAACGCGCGCGCGTGGTCGAGGCTCTGCACGATGCCGTCGGCCTCGCCCGGGGCGAGCGAATCGAGGAAGAGCACCACGAGCACCGGCATGCGGCCGAGGTCGACGTGGCCGACGGGCTCGAAGCCCCAGGTGCGCGCACGCGTCTCCTGCGAGACCTCGGTGCGCGGGTTGCCGAACGCGTCCACGCCGCGCGCGGCGTAGAGGTAGGCCTGGCCCGGCTCGACGGTGTCGTCGGCGAACGTATCGCCGTGCGTCACGCCCAGCGGCACCGAGTTCTTCTCACCCGAGGAGCGACGCAGGATCTCGTACGGCGCGGCACCGGCGAGGTCGAGGTGGACCACCCTCAGGCCGGCGCGGGCACGCGGCGGAGGAGGCGCCCCCGCGAGCGGGATGACCAGCAGGTTCTCGGTGGCGCCGATCAGCGCGCCGAGGCGCGGTGCGATCCGGATCGGTCCGCCGGCGCGCGTGCTCACGCGGCGCGCGGAGTCCTGGACCAGGGCCCGCGTCGGACTCACCTGCAGGCGCGCGAGGTCGGTCAGGTCCGGACGGCCGCCGAAGGTGTCGCGCCCGACGATCGTCACCGGGAAGCTGCCGCCCTCGGGCAACGTCTCGGGGACCTCGAGCAGGTCGATGCTGGTCACGGTGATCTGGCCGGTGACGCGCAGCTCCGCGAGGTGCACCGAGTCGGCCTCCTCATCGATGCGCTCGATGGTGAACTCGAGTTGCGACACGGGCACGTCGAGCAGACCGAAGACCGCCTCGCGCCCGCCGTCCACCGTCTTCTCGCCGGCGGCGAAACGACTGCCGTCGGGCTCGACGACGATCAGGTCGATCTCGTAGGTGCCCGCGAGCCCGGGACGTACGCCCACCGCGCGCACGATCTGCGCCCGCGGGAAGGCGAACACCATCCCGGCCGGGTTGAGGCCGTTGGTGCGCACGGCGGTGTGCGCGTCGTTGTCGAACAGGACCTCCAGCGCGAGCGGGTCGAGGTCGAGTTCGGCGCCGTGGATCGAGACCACGCCGCGGCGTTGCCAGCCCGCGAGGTCGAAGTCCGCGAAGACGACTTCCTGGACTTCCTGGGCGCACGTGGAGCCGGCACTGCCCGCGACCAGCAGGGTCGTCAGGGCGGGGACCAACGACCACGGCATGCGGGGCGGGACCGACATCGCCGGTGAGCATAGCGACAGGCCCCGCGAGGTGTCGTCCCCGCCCCCCGGTGGGGCCGATTCCCGGCACCGGGATTCCGTAAGATCGGCTCGGCCTCGACCCGGTGCGGCGCCGGCAGCCGCCGCTCCGGTCCCCCTCGACACTTCCGGGTTCCTCCGATGTCCCAGCGCACGTACTCGCCCGTCCAAGCACCCCACGGCACCGAACGCAGCTGCAAGAGCTGGCAGACCGAGGCGGCGCTGCGGATGCTGATGAACAACCTCGATCCGGACGTGGCCGAGGACCCCGAGCAACTCGTCGTCTACGGCGGGTCGGGGCGCGCCGCGCGCAGCTGGGCCGATTACGACCGGATCGTCGAGGCCCTGCGCCAACTCGGCGATGACGAGACGCTGCTGATGCAGTCGGGCCGCCCGGTGGGCGTGTTCAAGACCCACGCGGACGCGCCGCGCGTGTTGATCGCCAACAGCAACCTGGTCGGGCGCTGGTCCAACTGGGAGCACTTCAACGAGCTCGAGCGCGCCGGGTTGATGATGTACGGGCAGATGACGGCGGGCTCGTGGATCTACATCGGCAGCCAGGGCATCGTGCAAGGCACCTACGAGACCTTCGCGGCGGCGGCGGACAAGCACTTCGGCGGGACGCTGGAGAAGCGACTCGTGGTCACCGGCGGCCTGGGTGGCATGGGCGGCGCGCAGCCGCTCGCGGCGGTCATGGCCGGGGCGACGTTCCTGGCCGCGGACGTCGACGCCAGGCGCATCGAGAAGCGCTTGGCGACGCGCTACCTGGACGTGCTCGCCGACGACCTCGACAAGGCCATCGACCTCGCGCTCGAGTGGAAGGCCGCCGGCGAGGCGCGCTCGGTGGGCTGGGTCGGCAACCAGGTCGACCTGCTCGAGCGACTCATCGAGCGCGGCATCGTGCCCGACATCCTCACCGACCAGACCTCGGCGCACGATCCGCTCAACGGCTACGTGCCGCGCGGGCTCGCCTTCGAGGAGGCCGTGGCGCTGCGCACCGCTGACGAGAAGGACTACACCGCGCGCTCCTTCGCGACCATGGTCGATCACATCCGGGCCATGCGCGCGCTCCAGGATCAGGGCGCGATCACCTTCGACTACGGCAACAACCTGCGCGGCCACGCCCAGGAAGCCGGCTGCGAGGACGCCTTCGAGATCCCGGGGTTCGTGCCCGAGTACATCCGGCCGCTGTTCTGCCAGGGCAAGGGACCGTTCCGCTGGGCGGCGCTGTCGGGCGACCCCGAGGACATCCGCAAGACCGACGCGGCCATGCTGAAGCTGTTCCCCGAGGACAGGTCGCTCGCGCGGTGGATCCCGATGGCCCAGGAGCGCATCGCCTTCCAGGGCCTGCCGTGTCGCATCTGCTGGCTGGGGATGGGCGCTCGCGCCAAAGCCGGGCTGGAAATCAACCGGATGGTGGCGAGCGGCGAACTCGAGGCGCCGATCGTGATCGGGCGTGATCACCTCGACACCGGGTCGGTGGCTTCGCCCAACCGCGAGACCGAAGCGATGCAGGACGGCAGCGACGCCGTGGCCGACTGGCCGCTGCTGAACGCGTTGCTCAACACGGCGTCGGGGGCGACCTGGGTGTCGATCCACAACGGCGGCGGCGTGGGCATCGGGTACAGCCTGCACGCCGGCCAGGTCATCGTGGCCGACGGCACCGAAGCGGCGGCGAAGCGACTCGAACGCGTGCTGACCAACGATCCGGGCACGGGCGTCATGCGCCACGCGCATGCCGGCTACGAGGACGCCATGACCTGCGCACGAGAGCAGCGCATGCAGTTGCCGGGCGTGACCGGCTGAGGAGCGACGTGCGGCTCGCGGTGCGGCGCACGCGGTGAGCCGCCCCCATCACGGGCACAGGTCGCCCCGGCGACGGAATCGCCGGGGCGGTCCTCCCACCAACGGGCCGACGTCGGAGACACGTTGTCGGGACGATCGCGTCCGCGATCCCCACCGCGATAGGGGCAGCTGCTCGGGTCCGGTACCATCCGAGCCATCGCAGGAGGAAAACCCATGAGTTCGCAGGATTTCGAGGATGCCTTCGAGGCCAATCCTCCCCCGGGTGGCAAGGGCGATCGTCGCCAGCGCCCTCCGACCATCAAACCCGCCAAGCTCGTCGCCTGGCTCGGCATCGCCGGGCTGCTGCTCATCGTGCTGCTCGTGTTCGCCAGCGGTCAGGGCGGCATCGTGGAGATCGGGGACACCCAGGTCGCCGTCCTCGTCAACTACTTCAACGGCGAGACGGAGCTGGTCGCGCAGCCCGGGTACAAGATCTTCCTGCCCTTCGTGAAGCAGGCCTTCCTGTTCGACAAGTCCCCGCAGAAGTTCATGATGGCGGGGGATCGGGACGTCAGCGCGAACCACGTCAGCAAGTTGACCGTGCGTGCGAACGACGGCTCCAACTTCTGGTTCGACGAGATCGAGATCCAGTACATGCTGATCCCCACGGAGGCCTCGGAAGTGCTCAAGGACTCCGGCTCCGGCGACGACTTCAAGCTGAACTGGGTGCGGGCCTTCGCGCGTTCGATCCTGCGCGACGAGTTCGGCAAGTTCACCGCGTCCGACATCGCCAACCCGACGATCTACAAGACCGCCACGTCGGAGGCGCAGAAGCGCCTCAACGACATGCTCAACCCACACGGCGCCGAGATCATCCAGATCATCACGCCCAAGCCCAAGTTCGACGCCGCCTACGAGCGCTCGATCGAGGACCGCAAGGTGGCCGACCAGGAGACCGAGCGGCTGCAGGCCCGGGCGCTCCAGCTCGAACGTGAGCGCGACCGTCGCCTGGCCCAGATCGACGCCACCAAGGCCGTGGAGTACGAGGCGCTCAAGGGCACGCTCGAGGCCCAGCGCATCGAGGCCGAGCGCAACCAGGTGCGCGTGGAGAAGTCCGCCGACGCCTACTCGATGCAGATCGTGGCCGGGGGGCAGGCCAAGCTGTCCCAGCTCACCGAGCAGGCTCGCGGCATGACCGAGAAGGCCCGCAAGGAGGCCGAGGGCCTCAAGGCGATCACCGAGGCGCTGGAGAAGCGCGGCGAGGTGCTCGTGCGCGAGAAGCTCGCCGAACGACTGGGCGAGATCGAGTTCACCCTCGTGCCGTACACCCGCGACGCCGCACCCGATCGCATCGAGCTGCTCGGCGCGGACGGCGCGAACCTCGCCGGCATGAAGGGAGGCAACCGATGAACGTGCCCCGCGGACTGATCGTGATCTTCCTGCTCGTGGTGGTCGTGCCCATCGGTTTCGCCACCTTCACCGAGCGCGTGGAACCGATGGACATCGGCGTGCGCCAGCTCAAGTGGGGCTCGGGCGGCATCGAGGAGGAGGACTTCGACGCCGGGTTCCACGTCGGCATCTGGGGCTTCCACCGCTGGTACCGCCTGCCGCGGCAGACGCACTTCCTGCACTACAGCGGGGACTCGTCGTCCAACCGGTCGACCGAGATCACCATGTGGAAGCCGGCGCTCGAGCTGCGCACCAAGGACAACAACACCACGACGATCGACGCCACGGTCACCTACAGGATCCCGATGGGCAACGCCTGGCACATCGTGGCCGAGGGCTACCGGCTCGACTACCGCAACCGCGTCGAGTCCACGGTGCTCTCGGTGCTGCGCGAGGAGCTGTCCGAGCTGAGCAGCGAGGAGCTGCAGGGCACGCAGAACCGGCTGGATCGTGTCGCCGAGATCCTGCCGATCCTCAACGGCAAGCTCGCGGACTTCTACGTGGTGGCGGAGAACGTGCTGATCCGCAGCATCTCGTTCCCGCCCGAGTACGAGGAGAAGCTGCAGCAGAAGCAGCTGCTCGAGCAGAAGGCCAAGCTGGACGGGACGCTGGCGGTCCAGGCCGGCTCCGAGCAGGTGACCAACTCGATCGAGAAGAAGATCGAGGCGGCGGAGAAGGAGAAGCTCGCCGACTGGGAGAAGACGATCCAGGAGGAGAAGAGCCGCTACCAGGTGCTGGTCGCCGAGATCGATGCCCGCGCCAAGGTCTACGAGGCCCAGGTGAAGGCCGCGGCCGAGGCCCAGGCGGTGACCGACGAGGCCGAGGGCCAGCTCGCCGTGGACCGTGCCGAGGCGCTGCGCAACGAGCTGCGCAACCAGATCCTCAACAGCCGGGGCGGTGACATCTACCTGGCGCTCGAGGCCGCCAACAACATCCAGTTGCCTTCGATCACGCTGAACAGCAATGACCCACGTGTCCCGATCGTGATGGACCTGGCGGAGCTGACCTCGCTGCTGATCGGCACCGGGAGCGAGTCGGACGCCGGTGATGCGGGCGCGCCGTAGGGCCTGGCAGCCTGTCGGAGCACTTCACGTACAGGCTTGCCAGGGGCGGCCGGTGACGAGGTGCACCTGGGCGGGGAAGGCGATGTGGCCTTCCCTGGCCCAGACCTCGGCCTGCTTGGCCAGGCGTCCGGCCGCTCGCGCGCGGGTCGCGGGTGTCAGCCCGTCGCAGCGCTCGCGGACGCGGTCCGAGATCCGGGCCTGGGCCTCGAGCAGGCCCGCTGGTTCGGCCTCGACCCAGAGCCGGAGATCGACCAGGCGGTCGTCGACCTCCCGCCAGCCGGCCGCCCGACACACCGACGCGAGCTGACCGGGCTCGCCGAACTCGAACACACCGTGGCTCCCGGGTACCGGGCCCAGCTCGGGAGCGCCGACGTCGTCGAGCGCGCCCATCGCGCAGGTGAAGTAGGGGTTGCCCTGCTTGGGTCCCCAGGCGAGCAGGGCCATGCGGCCGCCCGCGCGGACGCTTCGCGCGAGGCGCCGGCAGGCATCCGCCGGGTCGGGGAAGAACATCACGCCGAAGCGGCAGCTCGCGCCGTCGAAGCTGTCCGGCGGGAAGCTCAGTTCCTGGACGGCGACGTGGTGGACCTCGACGCGGTCCGCAAGCCCCCGGGCCGCGACACGCGAGCGCAGCGCCTCGGCCATGGCCGCCACGGCGTCCGTCGCGACCACGCGGCCGTGGGGGCCCACCCGGTCGGCCAGGGAGAACGCCGGGTCGCCCACGCCGCTGGCGACATCGAGGAAGCGCTCACCGGGCTGCGGGTCCAGGGCCTCGATCAGCAGGGTGGTGGCCTCGCCCGTCACCTCGGCGATCCGGTCGCCCTGCTCGATCCATTTGGCCGCGGATTGCTGCCACGACTCCAGGTCGGGGTCGGAGCCGTCGGAACGGGGAGGTGATTGCCCATTCATATTCATGATCGAATCAGATCCATGGACATAACCGCAGTCCAGCACCAAGTTTGTGGGCATGCCTCATGCGTTGACACAATTCTGAGTAGCGAGGTAGACTTCTCCCCTCAGTCCGACCCGACGAATGGCCGATCAGCCGTTCCGTTCCTCCATTCTCTCCCAATGCTCCGAGGTACCCGATGGCTGCCCTCCGCCTCGCTCGCCTGGCCGCCCCCGCGGCGGCGTTGGCGATCGCGATCTGCGCCCCGACGATGTTCGCGCAGGCCGACGCTTCCATGCCCAACCCGTCCTTCTCTCCCGATGAGAACCCGCCGAACGACGATCAGGTCGTGCTCGGCAAGTTCCTGTTCTGGGAGGAGCAGATCAGCTCCGACAACACCATGGCCTGTGGCACCTGTCACATCCATGAGGCGGGCGGCAGCGATCCGCGCACGTTCACCGGCAACCACCCGGGTCCCGATGGCCTGTTCGGCACCGACGACGACGTCGGCGGTTCGGCCGGCGTCGTGAGCCAGGACATCATCGGCAAGTTCACCGACGACGGCAGCCCCTTCTTCCCGCACGTGGGCGTGACCGGCCGCAGGGCCCCGACCGCCATCAACGCGGGCGGCGGCTTCGACGCCATCTTCTGGGACGGCCGCGCGACGCAGGAGTTCGCCGACCCGGTCTCCGGCGAGACCCTGATCTTCTTCGGTGGCGCGCTCGAGAGTCAGGCCGCCGGCCCGCCCCTCAGCACCACCGAGATGGGCGCCGTGAACGAGACCTGGACCGACATCGCGAACAAGCTCGTGACGGTCAAGCCGATGGCGCTGGGCACCGACATCCCGCCGGAGATGCAGGCCTTCCAGGCGCTGCACTCCGACTACCCGCAGATGTTCAACGCGGCGTACGGCTCGCCCGAGATCACGCCCACCAAGATCATCTACGCCATCGCCAACTACGAGCGCACGCTCGTGTCCGACCAGACTCCCTTCGACGTGGAGATCCTGCTCGGCGGCAACCTCGAGATGAGCGACCCGACCCTTGAGGCCGGCCACGCGGTGTTCAAGGGCACCGACGCCAACTGCACCAGCTGCCACGTGTTCCCGTTCACCGCGAACGGCAACTTCCACAACATCGGCGTGACCGACGAGAACGTGGATCCGGGCCGTGAGGCCATCACGCTCGATCCGGCCGATCGGGGCAAGTTCAAGACGCCCAACATCCGCAACGCCGTGCTGCGCACCCCGCTGTTCCACACGGGCAGCAAGCAGACCGTGCGCGAGGTGGTCGAGTTCTACGTGGATGGTGGTGACTTCGCGAACGCGAACCTCGACGTCGACCTGTTGCCGCTGACCTTGACCGAGCTGCAGATCGACCAGCTCGTGGCGTTCATCGAGGTCGGCCTCACCGACCCGCGCGTCGCCAACCGGGAGTTCCCCTTCTCGCGCCCGACGCTGCACAGCGAGCTGACCCCGTCGAACACGGTCTACGGCACCGCCGGTCTCGGTAGCTCCGGTGAGCCGATGGATGTCATCGCGACGGTCCCGGCCAACATCGGCCAGCCGAACCTGCTCATGGGTGTGGCCAACGCCACTCCCAACGAGCTCGCCTCCCTGGCGATGGCCTGGGCCGACGATGACGGCACCCCGTTCCCGGATCCGCGTTTCCCGGTTCCGATGAACGTCGATGCGGCTTCGATCTTCAACATCATCACGGGCGCCACGGATCCCGATGGTGTGGCCACGGCCAAGATCAACGTGCCGCTCGAGACGTCGCTGCAGGGTCTGAAGTTCTACTGGCAGATGTTCGTCAGTGACGCGCTCGCCGGTTCCGGCGGCGTGTACGGTTCCGAGGGCGTCGAGGTCGAGATCTTCTAGGGCCTGACGGGAACTCGAGGAACAGCGGGGGCCGCGGCCGAGAGGTCGCGGCCCCCGTCGCAATTCCGGGCGAGGCGGGATCCGGAGCGTCTCGGCGCCTAGCCTGGACTTCTCACCAGCTTCTGCTGCGGAATCACCAGGACCTCCATGGCTGTGTCGAGCGGCGCGGTCGATGCTCGACGGGGTGTGCACCCCGCCTCCGCGTCGACCACGCCGCTGCTCCTGCCACGAAGGCCCTGGCGCCCCCTCGCGACGAAGCTGGTGAGAAGTCCAGGCTAGAATCCCGACCCATGCAGGCCGGCGATCAAGCACGGGCCCGGTGGCCTGCGTCTCTGCCCGACTGCCGCGCCGGAGTGCTTCCATGATCGTTGATCGTCACGACCCACCGAGCCGCTCGGGGATCCTCGCCGCGGCCGTGCTGCTGGCACTCGTCGGGGTCTTCGTGGCTTGCGGCGACAGCGGCGCCGATGTGGCCACCCGCCCGGATGGCCCCAACTTCCTGCTGCTCTCGGTCGACACGCTGCGGGCGGACCGGCTGGGGACCTACGGCAACGGCGACTGGGGCGTCTCGCCCTCGCCGGTCATCGACGCCCTGGCGGAGCGTGGCGTGCTGTTCGAAATGGCGACGGTGCCACGCGGCCAGACGCGCCCGGCCATCGCCGCGCTGCTCACGGCCAAGTACCCGATCACCACGGGCGTGCGCGAGAACGGGTTCTTCCTGGAGCAGGAGCACGAGACCGTGTTCGAGGCGTTGAGCGCCGGTGGCTACCAGACCGGCGTCTACCTGGCCAACTTCAAGATCGGGACCATGGGGGGCGGCTGGGCCTTCCGCGGCGGCGACCAGATCGGCCACGGCGTGGACCCGTCGGACTACGACGCGCCCACGCCGGATGGCCGGAGGCCACTCAACGAGGCGAAGGCGCAGAGGATCTGGGACCAGCGCGTCGAGGGCAGCGCGCTCAGCTTCCTCGACCAGGTCGATCCCGACCGGCCCTTCGCGCTCTGGGCGCACTTCTACGATGTCCACAAGCCGTACAACCCGCCGCCCGGCTTCGATCGCTACGGGCACTACGAGGGCATGCCCGACGCGCTCATCACCGAGGGGCGTTTCGACGGCCGGCTGCACGAGCACCTCGATCAGATCACCCTCGACGACCGCCCGGTGCCGCCCGAGGAGCTGCGGCGCATCCTCGGCGCGTACGACGGCGCGGTGACCGCGACCGACGAGCGGGTCGGTCGTATCCTGGCCAAGCTGGAGGAGATCGGCGAGGCCGACAACACCGTGATCGTGCTCACCGCGGACCATGGTGAGGAGCTGTTCGACCGCAACCGGTACTTCTATCACGGCGCGAGCATCCATCTCGGGACGCTGCAGGTGCCGCTCATCATCGCCGGGCCGGAGTTGCCCGCCGGCGGTCGGAGTCCCGTGCCCGTGCAGAACATCGACATCGCACCGACGCTGCTCGACATCGCGGGGCTGCCGGCGCTCCCCGGGGCGGAGGGGCGCTCGCTGCTGCCCCTGCTCCGCGGCGAGACGGCCGACCCGCCGCGGCCGTACTCGTTCTTCGAGTGGCAGGACCGCATCTTCGCCGCCGCCGATGCAGAGCACTTCTACCTGCACAACCCCGAGCACACCCAGCCGCAGAAGCCGCCCTACTTCGGCACGGACCGCTACTTCGCCGTGGGCTGCTTCGAGGGCTACGACGTGGCCATCGACCGGCGGCAACAGAACGACGTCCTCGCCGGCGAAGACCCGAACGCGCTCGCGCGGGATGGACTGCCCGAGGACTTCAAGCCGTTGCGTGCCGCCTTGATGAAGTGGCTGGCGGAACCGCACCACGAGCGCCAGATGACCTGGCCGGGCGCTTCGGACGATCAGCTCGCCGAGCTGCAGGCGGAAGCAGAGCGCATGAGGGAACTCGGCTACATCGGCCTCGCCGCGGAGGGTGGCGACCACGTGCGCCTCAACGACTGCGCCGACAACTGAGCGGTCCGTCCGCCGTGATCGCCCGCTTGCGCGGTCCGTACGGCGCGGCCGTCAGCCTTCGTCCAGGCCCAGGTGGTAGTTGGACAGGGACGGGAGCAGTTCCAGGAAACGCCGCTTCCGCTTCGGGCCGCGCACCAGCTCCAGCAGCAGGTCCACGCGTTCCTCCAGCTCGACGGCCTGCATGACGCGCGCGCGCAGGTCGGGCGCGAGCTGCAACCCTCCGGCGATGCGGTCCACCAGGCTGCCCAGCTTGACCGACTCGGTCAGGTCGTAGCGGAAGTGCTTGTTGCCCAGCACGTGATCGAGGCCCTGGAGCAGGTGGCGCGTCAGTCGGTAGGCCTCGGCCGGATGACCCGTCTCCTCGGGTCGCAGCTGGACCGCCGCCTCGCGGAACGGCTCGGTGTTGTCGAGTTCCTTGGCGATCACGCCGCGCATCAGACCGTGCACCGCGATGTCGGAGGTGCCGTCCTCGTTCTGGCGGTCGCGGACGACCCGGCCGATGCCGACCACGGGTCCCAACGGGGGTTCCGCGCCGGCCTCGCGCTCCCAGCCCGGCACGATCGTGGCGATGGCCAGCAGCTTGTCGCGCTCACGGATCACTTCGAGCATGCGTCGGTAGCGTGGCTCGAAGACGTGCAGGGGCAGCAACTCGCCCGGCAGCAAGGAGCCGTGCGGCAGCGGGAACAGCGGAGCGCGTCCTAGCGAGTCGTCCACGGCGGCACTCTATCAGCTGGCGGCGTCGTCGACGCCGATGCGCGGGCAGAGGTCGGCGAGTTCGCAGCTGCCGCAGAGCGGCTTGCGCGCGTCGCAGGTGCGGCGTCCGAAGCGGATCACGCGGTGGCTGTAGTCGATCCACTGAGCTTGTGGCACCAGCGCCATGAGTTCAGCCTCCACCTTGACCGGGTCGGTCTCGGCCGTGAGGCCCCAGCGCCGGGAGATGCGTCCGACGTGCGTGTCGACGACGACACCGTCGGCGAGACGCCAGCACACGCCGCGCACGACGTTGGCCGTCTTGCGGGCGACGCCCGGCAACGAGAGCAGGTCGTCCATCGCCTGGGGGATCTCGCCGCCGAAGACCTCGGTGACCCGGGCGGCCATGCCGCGCAGGTTCTTGGCCTTGTTGCGGAAGAACCCGGTCGAGCGGACCAGCTCCTCGACCTGCTCCTGTTCCGCCGCGGCCAGGGACGCGGCGTCGGGGAATCGCGCGAAGAGCGCCGGCGTGGTCATGTTCACGCGCTCGTCGGTGCACTGCGCCGAGAGGATCGTGGCCGCGATCAGCTCGAACGGATTGGCGTGGTCGAGGGCACACTCGGGGTTCGGGTCGTTCGCCTCGAGTCGCGCGAGGAGCTCGGCCACGCGAGCCGGATCCGGCGGTGGCAGCCTGCGCTTGCGCGGCGCCTTCTGCTTGCTCGCGCCCGTCTTCTTCGCCGCCGGCTGCTTCCGATCCGCGCGTGCCTTCGACTTGCCGCGCGCGGGGCCGCGGGGCGTCATGTGGAGAGGACCTGGGCCAGGACACGCGAGTCGGCGGTCATCTCGGGATGGAACGTCGCGGCCCACACGGGACCGGACCGCACCAGCACGGGCGTCTCGCCGTGGCGCAACAGGACCTCGATGCCGGGGCCGGTGCGCCGGATGACCGGGGCGCGGATGAAGACCGCCTCGAGTGCGTCCAGGTCGCCGCCCGGGTCGGCGAGGCGCGTGATGAACGACTCACGCTGCCGGCCGTAGGCATTGCGCTCCACGGTCATGTCGAGAACGCCGAGCGAGCGCTGCGCGGGAGCCGTCACCCCGCTCGCCAGCAGGATCGCACCGGCGCAGGTGCCGAACACCGGGCGCCCCGAGCGGCAGAAACCCGTGAGCGGCCCGAGCAGGTCCTCGCTCAGCAGGAAGTGGAGCATGGTCGAGCTCTCACCACCGGGCAGCAGCAGCGCGGTGATGCCGGTCAGGTGCTCGACCGCCTTGACCAGCACCGGTTGGTGACCGAGCGCGGACACCGCGCGTGCATGCGCCGCCCAGTTCCCCTGGATCGCGAGCACGCCGACGCTGTGTGTCGCCGGAGGGATCACCGTGGGGATCACCCGCGACTACCAGCCGCGGGACTGGAGCAGCTCGCTCGGGTCGAGCTTGTCGATCTCCAGGCCTTCCATGGCGGAACCGGAAATCGTGCGGCACGCGTCGAGCACGCGCTGCGGGTCGTCCCAGTGGGTGGTGGCCTTGACGATCGCGCCGGCGAACTGCGCCGGGTCGGAGCTCTTGAAGATGCCCGAGCCGACGAACACCGCCTCGGCGCCCAGCGACATCATCAACGCCGCGTCGGCCGGGGTGGCCACGCCGCCCGCCGCGAAGTTCGGCACCGGCAGCTTGCCGTCCTCCGCCACGAGGCGCACCAGCTCGTACGGCGCGCCCAGGTCCTTGGCGGCGGTCATGAGTTCCTCGTCGCCCTTGATGGCCAGCCCCTTGAGTTCCGAGACCACGCTGCGCATGTGGCGCACGGCCTCGACGATGTTGCCGGAGCCCGCCTCGCCCTTGGTACGGATCATGGCCGCGCCCTCGCCGATGCGCCGCAGCGCCTCGCCCAGGTTGCGGCAGCCGCAGACGAAGGGCACGTCGAAGGCGTGCTTGTCGACGTGGTAGTGCTCGTCGGCCGGCGTGAGCACCTCGGACTCGTCGATGTAGTCGACGCCGAGCTTCTGCAGCACCTCGGCCTCGGTGAAGTGACCGATGCGGCACTTGGCCATGACCGGGATCGAGACCGTGGCCATGATCGACTCGATGATGTCGATGCGGGCCATGCGCGCGACGCCGCCGTCCTTGCGGATGTCGCTGGGCACGCGCTCGAGGGCCATCACGGCGCAGGCGCCGGACTCCTCGGCGATCCGCGCCTGCTCGACGGTGGTGACGTCCATGATGACGCCGCCCTTCAGCATCTCGGCCAGGCCGGTCTTGAGGCGCAGCGGGGTGCCGCTTGAGGTTCCGTTGTCGGTCACGTCGGTCGTCTCCGTGGGGCCCCCTGTGCCCGTGGTCGGGAGGGCCCCTGCGAACCGGACATGCTAGCGCAAGGTGAGGAGCGGGGGACAGCCCGCGCGCGGCGTGCGTGCGGCTCCGCGCGACTGGTGACTCGGTCCCGGTGGCGGGGTCAGGGGGCCATCGGGGACGGGCGTGGGGTTCAGCCCGAGGCCCGGTCGGAGGAGCTGTCGATGACGTGGGCGGAAGCGGTCCGTGCCCAGGGGCGCGGGCATCGAGGCGAATGCGACGAGGCGCGGCATGCCCTCTGCCGCATGGCCGTGGGTCTGGGCGCTGCCGAGCACGGGGCGGGGCTGGCGCGACACGTGCGTGGGTGCGCCGCCTGCCGGCAGGCCGTGGAGCGGCTGGCCGAGCTGCGCGAGTGGCTCGGCGCGCACCGAGGCCCGGCCGCGGCTCGGCCCCGGGCATCGAGCCCGCGCGTGTCCGCTGCGTCGGAGCGCGAGTCGGAGTGCGAGTCGGAGTGCGAGTCGGAGTGCGAGTCCGAGACGGAGTCCGAGGCCGGGATCGCCGGGCGCATCCGGCAGGCCCTGGCCCGCGAGTTGGCGGCGCGTCTGGCCCGGGACCTGCTCGCCCTGGCAGAGGGTCGCGCGGCTCGGCGGGTCCACGATCGACAGCGGGACGTGGCTCGGCTCGAAGCCCTGCTGGACGAGCGAGGGTCGCTGGATCCGATCTGGCGCGAGGTCGTGGGGCACGTCGTCGTGGATCCGGAGCGGGCGGGCGGCAAGCCGGCCGGGGACCGGCGGCGGTTGCTCGCGCTGGCCGCGCGCCTCGATCCGCTGGGTCTCGATGTGGTGCTGTGTCACCTCGCGGCGCTGGTCCGGGACGGGGACACGAACACGGCGGACCGCGAGGCCGAGCGCTGGCTGGGTTTCGTGGCCTGACGCGTCCAGCGTGGTCGACCGGGAGTGGGCGAGGCTCGTAGAGTGCGCGGCGTGCACGATCGCGTCGATGCCTACGACTACGCTCATCCGCCCGAGGCCGTGGCCCAGGAACCGGCGGCGCGGCGCGAGGACGCACGGCTGCTCGTCGTGCCGCGGCATGGCTGGGAGACGGGTGGGGAGACGGGTGGGGCGACCCGCGACGATTCCGCCGCGTGGCTCCAGCATGGGCGCGTGAGTGACCTGGCGCGATGGCTGGCTCCGGGCGACCTGCTCGTCGTCAACGACACGCGCGTCGAGCCGGCGCGGCTCGAGGCCTCGCGCGCCACCGGTGGGCGCATCGACGTGCTGGTCCTCGACGCGCACGGTGCGCGCGCGCGGGTGCTCCTCGGCGCGCGCGGCAAGCTCGTCGTGGGCGAGGAGCTGAGCGTGGGCGACGACCTCTGGCGCCTCGTGGCCGCGCACGGTGGTGGCGAGTTCGAGGTGGAGGGTTCGGGCGACATCGCGGCCGCGCTGGAGCGCGCCGGGCGCATGCCGCTGCCCCCGTACATCCGCCGCGAGAAGACCACCGACCCGCGCGATGCCCTCGACCGGGAGCGCTACCAGACCACCTTCGCCCGCGGCGCCGAGGACGGCAGCTTCGGGGCGGTGGCCGCGCCCACGGCCGGCCTGCACCTGACGCCGGCGCTGCTCGAGGCGCTGCCGGACGTCGGGGTGGAGGTGGCCCGGCTCACCCTGCACGTCGGGACCGGGACCTTCAGGCCGCTGCGGGGCGAGACCCTCGATGACCACGAGATGCACGCCGAGCGTTTCGTCGTCCCCGAGGCGTTGGCGGAGCGCTACGCGGTGACGCGCGTGGCGGGCGGCCGGATCGTGGCGGTGGGCACGACCGTGGTGAGGGCGCTGGAGAGTGCCGTGCAGGACGGCGGGCTGCGGCTGCGGCCCGGGCCTTCGGAGACGCGCCTGTTCCTGCGCCCGGGTCATCGGTTCACGGCGGTCGACGCCATGCTGACCAACTTCCACCAGCCGCGCTCGACGCTGCTCGTGCTGGTGGCGGCCTTCGCCGGGTTGCGCACGATGCGGGCGGCCTACGCCCACGCCATCTCCGCGGGCTACCGGCTGTTCTCGTACGGCGACGCGACGCTGCTGATCTGAGCGGTGCCGGGCCGGCTGTCGCGCGCGGTTGCCGGCCGCCGGTAGAGTGTGCGCCATGGCGAAGCGAGGCAAACGCGACGCGACGGATCCAGTCGCTCGGATCGGCGAACTGATCGCCGAGATCCGGCACCATGATCGCCTCTACCACGAACGTGACGCGGCCGAGATCTCGGACCCCGAATACGACGCCTTGCTGGCGGAGTTGCAGCGACTCGAGGCCGAGCACCCCGAGCTGGTCGATCCGGATTCGCCGACGCAGCGCGTTGCGGGCGCTCCCGTTCCGCACCTGGTCTCGGTGGAACACCGCCGGCCGATGCTCTCATTGGCCAACACCTACAGCCGCGAGGAGGTCGAGGAGTGGGCCGCGAGCACGCTCGAGTTCCTCGGCGGCGACGCGGGCCTCGCGTACACGATCGAGCCCAAGCTGGACGGCGTCGCGATCGAGGCCATCTACGAGCGAGGTCGACTCGTGCGCGCGATCACGCGCGGGGACGGGCGCGTCGGCGACGACGTCACGCACACGGCACGGACGATTCGCGGGTTGCCCGAGCGACTCGTCGGCAAGGCGCCGGCACTGCTCGAGGTGCGCGGCGAGGTGATCATGACGCGCGCGTCCTTCGCGGGCGTGAACACCCGCCGTGAGGCCGCGGGCGAGGAGCTGTTCATCAACCCGCGCAACCTCGCCTCGGGCACGCTCAAGATGCTGGACCCCGCCGCAGCGGCGGCGCGCCCGCTCGACGTGCTCTTCTACGGCCTGGGCGAGACGGACGGCTTCGAGGCCGCCACGCACCAGGACGTGCTCGCCGCCCTCGAGGCCCACGGGCTGCCCACGTCGGCCTGGCTCTCGGTCCGTGGCGACCTGGCCCACGTCCTGGCGCACTACGACGGCCTGCTCGAACGGCGCGACGGCCTGCCCTTCGAGGTCGATGGCGCGGTCATCAAGGTCGATGACCACGCCCTGCAGCATCGGCTGGGGGAGCGCAGCCGTTCGCCGCGCTGGGCCATCGCCTTCAAGTTCCCGGCGCGGCAGGGGACCTCGGTCGTGCGCAGGATCGAGGTGCTCGTCGGGCGCACGGGCGCGCTCACGCCGCGCGCGGTGGTCGAGCCCGTGTACGTGGCCGGCGTGACCATCGAGCACGTCACGCTGCACAACCGCGACGAGATCGAGCGGCTGGGAGTCAAGGTCGGCGACCGCGTCCTGATCGAGCGCGCGGGCGACGTGATCCCCAAGATCGTCGGCGTGACCAAGGCCGGGTCGGGCGAGCCTTTCGTCATGCCCGACACCTGCCCGGCATGCGCGACGCCGGTGATCGACGATGCCGAGGAGGTCGTCGTGCGCTGCCCGAATCGGGCCTGCCCGGCGGTGGTGCGCCGACGTCTCTCGCACTTCGCGTCACGCGGGGCGCTCGACATCGAGGGGCTGGGCGAGAAGCTCGTGGATCAGCTCGTGACGGCGGGTCTCGTCGCGCGACTCTCCGATCTGTTCGCGCTCGAGGAAGAGCAGGTCGCCGCGCTCGAACGCATGGGCGCAACCTCGGCGCGCAACCTGATGACGGCGCTCCGGCGCAGTCGCACGCGGCCCTTCTCGCGGTTCCTGTACGGTCTCGGCATCCGGCACGTCGGCGCACACGTGGCCGAGGTGATCGCCGAGACCTGGCGCACGCTCGACGACCTGCGCCAGGCCGACGAGTCGGCGCTCGTGGACGTCAGCGAGATCGGACCCACGGTGGCCGAGTCGATCCTGGCCTGGTTGGCCGATGACTCCGAGCAGGCCGACCTGGACCGCATGGTCGCGCTGGGCGTGGCGCCGACGGCCGCCGCGACCCGATCGGAGTCGGGCGGGGTGTTGTCGGGTCGCACCTTCCTGTTCACCGGCTCGCTCACGAAGTTCTCACGGCGCGAAGCCCACGAGATGGTCAAGGCCGCCGGGGGCAAGCTGCTCTCGGGCGTGTCGAAGAACCTGGACGTGCTCGTGGTGGGGGAGAAGCCCGGCAGCAAGCTCAAGAAGGCCGAGGAGCTGGGTGTCGAGGTCCTCGACGAAGACGGCTTCCTGGCGCTGCTCACCGAGCAGGACTGAGCCCTTCAGGCCCGAGCTTCGAGCGGCTTGCTCCAGCCGACGCCTTCGTCCGATGGACCTCACGGCTCAAGGGCGCGGGCGACGTCGTCGATAGCGAGGGGAGCCGCGCGGTCCGGCCTCGCTGGCCAGCCATCCCGGTTGGACGTATGCTGATCCACTTCCGGATTCCCTCTCCCCTTCTCCCCCGTGGGGTCGTCGATGCGCATCGAGGTCCGCTACTGCGCGGTGTGAAACTATGAGCCTCGGGCCGTCGGTCTGGCGGAGGAGTTGCTCAAGGCCCGCAAGCGGGCGATCTCCGAGTTGATCCTCGTGCCGTCGGACGGCGGCTGCTTCGAGGTCACCAAGGGAGACACCCTCGTCTTCTCCAAGCTGGAGTGCGGCCGCTTCCCCGAGGACGGTGAGATCGCCGCGATCCTCGACGGACAGCAAGCACCGGTCGTCGGTGTGTGACCGCGATTCTCGACGCCCACTGACCGCTCTCCCGGCACCCCGGACCGCGCGTCCGACCCTGCCTCGGCACCCACCCTCGCCATGACTACGAAGCCCAAGGTCGTCCTCTTCCTCCCGTCCCGCGTGGATCCGGAGATCGGGGACCTGCCGTCGGCCGATCTCCTGCCGCTCGAGCTGTTGCACATCGCGGCTCCGGCCGAGGAGGCCGGCTGGGAGGTCGTGGTCATCGACGCGATGACCGAGCCCGACTACGAAGCGCAGGTCATCGAGGCCTGTGAAGGCGCCACCGTCTTCGGGAGCTCCGCCATCCTGGGCTACCAGGTCTGGGACGGCGCGGTCATCGCCCGCAAGGTGCGCGCGCGCTTCCCCGAGATGCCCATCGTCTGGGGCGGTTGGTTCCCGTCCGCGATCCCCGAGCTCTACCTGACCAGCGAGATCTGCGACGCCGTCGTTCACGGCCAGGGCGAAGTCACCTTCGTCGAGCTGCTCGAGGCCTGGAAGTCCGGCGGCCTCGGCGCGGACCTCTCCGCGATCGCCGGCCTGGTGATCCTGCGCGACAACCGCATCTACCACACCCCCCGACGCACGGCCACGCACCTCAACGAGTTGCCCGAGCCGTCGTTCCACCTGATCGAGCTGCAGAAGTACTACGACCTGCAGAACCGTGCGGCCCGCTTCGGCAACCGCGTGCGCAACCGCCTGCCGCCGCCGCATCACCTGGATCACAAGCCGCACCGCGGCTTCAGCTACTTCTCGTCGTTCGGTTGCCCCGAGCCCTGCGCCTTCTGCTGCAGCCCGGAGATCGCCGGCCGACGCTGGATCGCCCTGGATGCCGACATCCTCGTCGACCGTCTGGCGGCGATCCACGCCAAGGATCCCTTCGACATCCTGCGCTTCCAGGACGCCAACTTCGGCGTGTCCAAGAAGCGCATGATCGACTTCTGCGAAGGACTGCTCGCGAAGGGCCTGAACATCAGCTGGAACGGCACGATCGAGATCAAGCAGATCTGCCAGTACGACTGGGACACGCTCAAGCTGATGAAGCGCTCGGGCAACCACCTCAACTGGTTCGGTGCCGAGTCGTCGACCGAGGAGACCCAGGCGCACATCCGCAAGGCGATCAAGTCGGGCCAGACCGACGAGGCCATGCGCAAGATGCACGAGCTCGACATCAAGTCGGGGCTGACCTACATCATCGGCTACCCCGGTGAGTCGGTCGACTCGATGTACGAGACCATCTACGAAGCCGCGGCGATGAAGACCCGCTACCCGTCCTGCTCGGTCGAGGTCTTCCCGTACCGGCCGATCCCGGGCAGCGAGTTCTGGGGACCGTCGGTCGAGGTCAACGACTACCCCGTGCCCGAGTCGTTCGAGGACTGGGGTCGGTTCTTCGACTACAAGTTCAACAGCTGGTGGGGGCCGATCCCGCCCGAGGTGCAGAAGGTCTGGTCGCGCTTCACGCAGATGGCGCCCTGGTTCGACGGCCTCGCCGGCGGTAAGGGCCCGGTCAGTCACCTGCTGCGCAAGACGGCCGGGGTGCGCCTGCGTCACCACATCTGGAAGGCGCCCGTCGAGTTCCAGGTCTTCGATCTGATCCGCCGCTCGTTCGGGCCCGTCTCGACCTACATCTGAGCCGCGCGCGTCCTGAGCCCCCGTCGCTCCGCCTCAGTAGCTCATGCGGACGCGGACCCGATCCACGGCGGGACGCTTGCTGTCCGGGCCGAAGGGCCAGGCGTCGATGTCCGCGGTCAGCTGGAAGACCACCGAGAACCGCACCAGCGGGTAGCCGCTCAGCGAAGGCAGGTCGCCGGTCCACTCGGTGAGCGTGGTGGGGTCGGGGACCTGGGATCCGGCACGCACCCCATAGGCGCCCTGGAAGACCAGGGAGACGTGGGCATTGTCCGTGACCGCGTTGTCGATGCTGTACTCCGGCGCGTTCACCGCGATGTCGTTGAAAGCAGGGTCGGGCGGGCTTCCACCACCGAAGAGCCCGGGGTCGAACGGCGACAGCGGCGTGTTCGCGACGTAGTGCAGCGGCAGGCCGGGGACCGAGCTCGCGAGCTCCACCCGGCCATCGGCTTCCGGAGAGGGCGCCCCGTTCGTCGCGAGGAGCGTGCCGTGCACCGGCGCGAAGAACGGCGGCGGCCGGCCCGCCTCGTTCCGCATGCGCATCGCGACGCCGTGGAAGTCCAGCCAGCGTGAGGTCCCGCGGCTGCTGCTGCTGATCGGCGGCGGTGTGAGCGACGGATGGATCAGCGGCAGTCGTTCCAGGAGCACGCTCGGGTCCACCTGCGTCACCCCGGCGATGTCGACCAGCGGCTGCAGCCCCGCCGGTTCGGTGAGGTGCAGCGCGAGCGGGATCGCCGCCTCGGCGTCGTAGGGGACGCCCGGCATGGTGGGGAGCGGCCCGCTGCCATCCGGATCGGCGAGCAACTCCTCCTGATCCACCACGCCGAAGTGGCTCGCCAGGATCTTCTGCGGCTCGGGTTCCCGCACGACGCGGCGGCCGTGGTAGTCGAGCATCGGCGTGTCGAGTTGCACGCCTTGTGCGGGCGTCGAGCCGTCCGGGACGACGAGCGGCGGATCGCTGCCCTGCAGGAACCAGAAGCGGTGTCTGGTCCCGCCCTCCTCGTAGCGGAACCAGCGGTAGTGCAGCATGTCGATGTACCAGAGGCTGGTCGGCCAGGGCGACTTGTCGAGCGGGTGCGCGGCGCTCGAGGACGGTGCGCCGAGGAGGATGTCCTCGGCGTGTGTCCACGGGCCGAGCTTGGCCACGGGCGCGATGCGGGCCCCGGCGAATGCGCCCTGGTGGATGGTGGGGACGCCGTCCCCGCCGCCCTCCTGGAGCTGGATCACGCCGAACCCACCGTTGCCGCCGTCACTGCGTGTCCAATCGTGGGTCGGGGCCGACTGGGAGCACAGGTACTTCGGGTTCGTGTTCGCGTCGTAGCCGCGACCGCCCGACACGTCGAGCAGCGCTCCGCGGGCGCCGGTGCTGTCCAGCATGCCGGGCGTGACGTGGTCGGGGTCACCGTGCAGCACGATCTCGCTCGCGGACTGGAGCACGATCGCGCCGCCGCTGCCGCCCCCTCCGCCGCCGGTCCAGTTGCTGTTGCCCACCGTCTCACCGCCGCCCCCGTTCCCGCCACTGGCGTCGATGGTCCCCGTCCGCCCGATGATGATGTCGCCGAAAGCGCGGATGAGCACGGCACCGCCGCCGCCTCCACCGCCTCCGCCCTTGGCGTCGAATCTCGCCGGCGAGGTGAACAGGTTGCCGGTCAACAGGTTGGGGTAGAAGGCCGGGGCCGCCGGGATCAGGGGCGACCCGATTTTGTCGATCGACCACAACAGGTGATCCATGCTGTCGATGCGGCTCCCACCCGCGCCGCCGCCCTGGCCCCCGAAGAGCGCCGCGAACTCGCCGCCCTCGCCGAAGTAGTCGTTGTCCGGGTTCCCGTCCGAGAACACGCTGGCGCCGGGCAGTCCGCCCGGCTTGAAGCGGTTGGGGGCGCTCGGCGTTCCGTCCATGTACACGCATTGCACCGGCGCGCTCGGCAGCAGACCCGCGGCCGCGTTCTCCTCGTTGCCGTAGAGCGCGTCCCGGATCTTGTCGTTGAACGTGCAGGCGTTGAAGGCGCCCCACGAGCTGCTGCTCTGCACGCGGTACACGCCCGTCCCTTGGTGCGCGGGCAAGCCGGGCGCGCGGAAGCTGCCACCTCCGCCTCCCGGCGGCCGGTGGTGCTCGTTGCCCGAGTTTCCCGCGCACGTCGTGGGGATCTTGGGCACCTTGGGGAAACCGGCGCCGTCCGGGTCGTACCCCAGCGTGCTGAGGCCGCCGAAGCCGCCCACGGGCGCGAGGGCCACGGTGCCGTTGGCCTGGATCACCGGGCCGGTGCCGCGGCCGCCTCTCTCGGGCGTGGCGTATTGATCGATCGTCTGAGGTCCGAAGGGGCTCAGGGTCGGCGGTTGACCATCCCCTCCTCGCCCGGCCGCCGGGCCACCGAGCCCACCGGGTACGGCAAGGAAGCCCGAGTCGAAGGTGTCGTCGTCCAGGCCGTCGGTGCCCGCGACATCGATGACGCCGTGGATCTCGACCCGGCCCGTGGCATGGATCTGAAGGGGCTGGCTGCCGGCCGCGACGATCCGCACGCCCTCGGGGATGATCACGTCCCCGAACCGGAAGATGCCTCCGGTCACGAGCACCGGTTCGGTCAACCCGGGCGTGGCGCCGCTGGGCAGCGGCAGCGATTGAGCGTCGGTGTCCAGGAAGATCGTGGTCCAGCCGCCGTCGGCCAGGGGCGTTGCCGGATCGTAGGCGATGGTCGGGTCGAAGGCGGGCGAGGCCAGGGGCAGCAGGTCGCCCAGTCCGACCTCCTCCGTCACGCCCACCGAAGCGCGGAGCACGTCGGCGTCGGGGCCGTTGCCCCCGGTGAGCGACGGCCCCCAGATCGCCGGAGTCATGCCCTGCACGGCCGCCGGGGATTCGCCCGAGGCGTCGAGGAACTCCTCCAGATAGACGTCGCTCACGGAGACCACGCCCGCGGGAGTGGCGTCACCGCCGCCTCCCGGCGCCTCGGCCGTGACCAGACGCGCCAGCTCGATCGCGCCCAGCGGAACCACGCTGCCCACGGGCGCCGCGGTCATGGCGCTGTCACCGACCAGGCTCGCGAGGGTGTGCCGCTGCATCACCGACAGCTCGACTCCGAACGGCAGCACGCCGCGGGGCTTCAGCGCGACGACGGCCTGGTCCGCCGCGTTCGCCGCGAGCTCGACGTCGAGGTCCAGCTCCAGCACGGGGAAGGCCAGGCAGCGCACCGGGCTCGGCTCCTGGGGCAAGGGGGCGGCCCACGCGCCGACGTCGCTCAGGATGGTCTCGGTCTGGCCGAGGCTCCAATCGACCCGGTCGATCCGGTCATGTTCGCGATCGAGCGCCCAGGCCCGGTGTTCATCGATCACGGCCAGGTCCACGTAGGGCGCATCGAACACCGCGATCAGCTCGCCGGTCAGCGAGCCGTCCCCGCCGTCGAAGTCACCGTCCAGATCGGGATCGACCGGCTGCACTTCCAGCAGCACGGGCAACGCCGTGGAGGCGGTCACGCGGGCCAGGGCGAGCAGCCGTCCCGACGGGAGCGAGACCAGGTCCAGGTACTCCCAGCCGGGGTCGAGCGCGGGGCCTTCGAAACCCTTGCCGTCGGGACCGGCACCCACGATCAGGTCCACGAGCCGGGGTGGGCCGTCCGGCCGCTGGCGCTCGATCTCCGGTCTCAACTCGACGATCCGGTTCAACGCGCCGTCGATGCCCACGAGCCGGCCGTCGGGCAACGTCGTCAGACCCACGAGGCCGTCGATTCCGGTGGGCAGCGCGACGGGCGAGGTGTCGGGCATCGCGGTGGCCGACGGATCCCCGAGCGCCTGATCCACGGCGGTGAACAGATCAGGCGAATCGCTCACCGGCAGCACGACGTAGAGCAGCGAGGCATCACTGGCGGGCGACATGCTCGACGGTGCGGCGAGCAGGGCGACGCTGGGGTCGGGAAGGGTCCCGCTCGCGTGCAGGACCAGGTCGGGACCCGCGAGCCCCGCGCTGTCCTGCACGAGCAGCGAGGCGAGGACCGGGAAGGCTTCGGGGTTGCCGAAGCTCGCTCCGGTCGGCACCGATCCGCCGATCCACAGCCGCGAGTTCGGCGCGCGAAGGAAGAAGGTCGGGTCCAGGCGCCCGTCGCCGTCGAGGTCGGTGCCGAGCAGGTTGGACACCGCCGGATCCAGGGCGCGGTCGTAGGTCACGGTCGGGCGGAACGCGGGGCCGGGACCGAACACGTCGGCGGCGGGCGGTGCGGCGCCGGGCTCGCCCGCGGTCTCGGAGAGGAGGCCGGGCCACAGCCCTCCGGTGCCGGTCGGCGGGTCGATGCCCACGACGACGGGCGGCGCGCCCTGCCCCTTCGGATACCACTTGGACGGATCGCTCGCGGTCTCGAACACGACCTCGCCGCCGGGCCCCGCGAGGTTGGCCAGCTTGGCACCGGCCACGTCCGACACGCGGGCGTGATAGAGCGTTCCGGGAAGCAGACCCGGCTTGCCGGCCGGATCGAGACCGGGCGCGGCCACAGGAGCGGTCGGCAGCTGCGGCTGGAACTCCACGGTGTCGCCGACGCGCTGATAGCTGCCCAGGGCCAGGACCAGCGTGCCCGGCGCGGCACCCGTGCCCGGGGGCACGTCGGCCGCGAAGGCGAACACCGGCAGGGTCACCGCGTCGAACGGGCCTTCGGGCTCACCGTCGAAGCGGAAGATGATGGTCGTGTCGAGCGGCGCTCCGAACTGCGGCGGTGTCACGCTCAGGTCCTCGACCGGCGCCAGGCTCGTGACGGCCCCGTCGGAGGTGCGGAACTCGAATCCGATGAAGGCGACCGCGTTGGAGGACACCGGCGTCCCTCCGCCGCAGCTCGACAGCACGAACGCCCACACCGCCAGGGCGAGGGGCAGCTTGCCGCGACGCGTCCGCAATCGGCGACCCGGGGTGGCGGCCTGGGGAGCGCGGGACCGGGGCGAGCGCGACGTCATGGCGGGCCTCCTCTCGGAGCCGGTCGCCGTGAGGGTCGGGCGACCAGGGCCGAGGTTGTAGTGCCCGACGGGCTCGCGTGTATCGCGTGACCTCGTCGCCCACGTCGTCCCCTCCGTCAGCTCGCGCGGGGCTCCAGCAGCGAACGGCAGCGAGAAGCGGCTCTGCGCACGGCGTCGGGCCGGCCGGGTGGGTCGCCGGCATGCAGGATGGCGCTGCCGATCGCGGCCCGGCGACAGGACGCGTCCGTGACGAGCGTCAGGTTCGACGGGTCGAGACCACCGATGGGGAAGATCGGCAGGTCGGGGAAGCGCTGCACGCACCGCCGCAGCTGCGAGGCGGTCGCGCGGGCGGTGTCGGTCTTGGTCGCGCTGGTCGCCATCGCGCCGAAGCCGACGTGGTCCGCGCCGGCGGTCGCGGCCGCTTCGACCTCGGCCTGCGAGCGCGTCGACGTGCCCAGCAACAGGTCCGCGCCGAGCAGCCCTCGAAGCCGGGTGAGCCCGCGGGCGCGCGCCTCCGGGCCGGTGCCGTCGCCCCGTCGCTCGGCATCCTCGCGGCCCACGTGCAGGCCGTCGGCGAGCGGTGCGCCGTGGACATCGCGCACGGCCTCGACGTCGTCGTTGACGATCAGCAGGGCGGCGCCGATGACTTCACGGAGGGCGACCAGCCACCGCCGGCGACTCGCCGTGTCAACGCCCTTGAGCCTCAGCTGGATGATGTCCACGCCACCTTCGACCGCGGCGGCCACCGTCGCCAGGGCCGCGAGGTCGGTGGTCGATGCACCCGGGGGCAGGCTTGCGATCAGGTAGAGCCGGGCCTCCCGCAGCCTGGCCTGGCGGCTGCCGGGGGGCCATCGCGACGGGAGAGGATCGGGTGGGGCTGTCATATCGGCACGCCGCGCTTTCGCGACGCGGGGGGCGGGAGCCGCCATACTGGCAGACGGCCGGTCTTCGACGCGAGCCCGGACCCGGGAGCAGGCGCGGGTGAGGGGCCCAAAGAGCCCGATCGTGGTCCGTGAGAGCGGGCCACGGGACGGCGCGCGCCTCGGGCGAAGATTGGCACTCGGTTTGCTGATTGGGTGTGAACCCTGGAGTCCCTCCGGCATGACGCTGTCGCGTTCCCACCTGCGCTCGCTCCCGACCGTGCTCGTCACCGACGACGACGCGGCCATGCTGGCGTGCGTGGTGGAACTCGTGCGGCGGGCCGGGTTCGCCGTGGAGACGGCGAGCCGGGGCCGGGACGCGCTCCAGATCCTGCTCCACGCCTCGATCGACCTGACGATCTCGGACGTGCACCTGCCGGACATGACGGGCTTCGAGGTCCTCGAGACCTACACCTCGGGGCCCTGGATCGCTCCGCCCGAGCGCGGGGCGGCGCAGCGCCTGCAGCGCGCGACCGTCCCCGCGATCTTCATGTCCGGCGACGCCACGCCCGAGATGCACGACCGCTGTGCCTCGCTCGGTTGGCCCCTGTTCGACAAGCCGTTTGCCGTCGACGAGATGCGCACCGCGATCGAGCAGGTCCTCGGCCGCGCGGGCTGATCCCGGATCCAACCACCCCTACCGCCCACGAACCCAGACCGTCCACCCCATCCAACCGAACCCAACGAACACCCGTCGGCCACCCGGCGCCCAGCGCGCCTGCCGACGCAGGAGGAGAAGCCCATGGCCACCAAGGCCGCGAAGAAGAAGAGCACCAAGGTGAGCATCCAGCCCCTCGGTGATCACGTGCTGATCGAGCGACTCGAGGCCGAGACCACGACCAAGGGCGGCATCGTGCTCCCCGACAGCGCCAAGGAGAAGCCGCGCGAGGGGACGGTCATCGCCGTGGGCGAAGGCCGTGTCGGCGAGGACGGCAAGCGCACCAGCCTGCAGGTCGAGGCCAAGGACCGCGTGATCTTCTCGTCCTACGCGGGCACGGAGATCAAGCACGACGGGCACGAGTACCTGATCGTGCGCGAAGACGAGATCCTCGCCATCGTCGACTGAGCCGAGTGCTCAGCGTGCACGCCGACCGCGTGCGCAACCCGGGTCGCCCGCACCGCGCGGCGCGACCGCCTCACGAGACACCCCAGAGTTAGCAGAGACCCATGGCTGCCAAGAGAATCGCTTACGACATCGAAGCCCGCGAACTCATTCGCGCGGGCGTGAACAAGCTCGCCAAGGCCGTCAAGGTCACCCTCGGCCCGCGCGGCCGGAACGTGGTGATCCAGCGCTCCTTCGGCTCCCCGACCGTGACCAAGGACGGCGTGACCGTCGCCAAGGAGATCGAACTCGAGGACACCTACGAGAACATGGGCGCCCAGATGGTGAAGGAGGTCGCGTCCAGGACTTCCGACGTCGCCGGTGACGGGACGACCACGGCGACCGTGCTCGCCGAGGCGATCTTCGAGCAGGGCCTGAAGGTGGTCACCGCCGGTGCGAACCCGCTCGAGTTGAAGCGCGGCATCGAGAAGGCCGTCAACTACACGATCGAGCAGATCGGCAAGAAGTCGACGCCGGTCAAGGGCCGCAACGACATCAAGCAGGTCGCGACCATCGCCGCGAACAACGACGAGGAGATCGGCGAGCGCATCGCGGACGCCATGGAGCGCGTCGGCAAGGACGGCGTGATCACCGTGGAGGAGGGCAAGAGCCTCGCCACCGAGATCACCTGGGTCGAGGGCATGCAGTTCGACAAGGGCTACCTGTCCCCGCACTTCGTGACCGACGTCGAGAAGATGGAGGTCGAACTCGACAACCCCTACGTGCTCGTGCACGAGAAGAAGATCTCGTCGATCAAGGACCTGCTGCCGATCCTCGAGGCCGTGGCCAAGTCGGGCCGCCCGCTGCTCGTGCTGGCCGAGGACGTCGAGGGCGAGGCGCTGGCCACGCTCGTGGTGAACAAGCTGCGCGGCATCTTCCCGGCCGTGGCCGTCAAGGCGCCGGGCTTCGGCGACCGCCGCAAGGCCATGCTGCAGGACATCGCGGTCCTGACCGGCGGCACGGCGATCATGGACGACCTGGGCATCAACCTGGAGACCGCCGGTCTCGAGCTGCTCGGTCAGGCCAAGAAGGTCGTGGTCACCAAGGACGAGACGACCATCGTCGAGGGTGGCGGCAAGAAGGCCGACATCCAGGGTCGCATCGCGCAGATCCGCGCCGAGCTCGAGCGCAGCAGCTCCGACTACGACAAGGAGAAGCTGCAGGAGCGCCTGGCGAAGATCTCCGGCGGCGTCGCCCAGATCAACGTGGGCGCGGCCACCGAGGTCGAGATGAAGGAGAAGAAGGCGCGCGTCGAGGACGCCCTGCACGCCACGCGTGCCGCGGTCGAGGAGGGCATCCTCCCGGGCGGCGGCAGCGCGCTGGTCAAGCTGAGCGCCCTGCTCGACAAGCTCCCGACCACCGGTGACGAGCGGCTCGGCGTCGACATCGTGAAGGCCGCGATGAAGGTGCCCTGCCGTCAGATCGCGTCCAACGCCGGCTTCGATGCTTCGATCGTGTTGAACGACGTCCTCGCGGCGAAGGGCTTCGCCGAGGGTTTCGATGCGGCCAAGGGCAAGATGACCGACCTCGTCAAGGCCGGCATCATCGACCCCGCGAAGGTCACGCGCACGGCGCTGCAGAACGCGGCTTCGATCGCGTCCCTGCTGCTCACCACCGACGCGCTGGTGGCCGAGATCCCGGAGAAGAAGGCCGCTGCGGCCGGCGGCGACGCGGGCATGGACGGCATGTACTAGTCCGGCCTCCGGCGACGGGCGGGAGCGGCTCCCTTGGGGGCGGCTCCCGCCCGTTGTCGTGTCCGTCCCCGGCACCGGTTGCGGGGCGGACCGCGCATCCGGTAGATGTATCGCTCGGATGCGTCCTCGGCATCTCCGCCGATCCGCGCGTCCGGTACGCGTGGAACCGCGCTTCGGCGTGAGTGCGCGCAGACCGCCCCGCGGCCGCCGCCACGTCTGCGCCAGGCCGGATGAACGGTCTGTGTGGCGCCGATCCGATGGGTTTTCGTAGTCTCTGTCCGGGTGCCGACATCGGCCCCGAAACCGCATACCACACGGGCGCACGCACCCGGCTTCCTCGCGTCGCCCGACCCACCTCTGAGGACTCCTCGATGCTCCGTCAGACCCTCGCCGTGCTCGTCCTGACCGGCCTTGCCTGCAGCGATGCCAAGGGCAACGACACCGCCGTCGACCCGACCCCCGTGCTCGACAACACGACCACCGTGACGGAGCCCGCCACGGTCGAGCCGACCGCGCCCGCGAAGAACACCGGCGCCGCTGCCGTCACCGGCACGATCCGCTTCGACGGTGACGCGCCCGAGCGCGCCCCGATCGACATGTCCGCCGATGCCAACTGCGTCGATGGCAGCCCCGACACGGTGCTCGGCCCCGGCATCATCCGCGGCGCCGACGGCGGTCTCGCCGACGTGTTCATCCAGCTCACCGACGTGCCGGACGAGAAGCACAAGGCGCCTGAGGAGCCGGTGGTGCTCGACCAGCGCGGCTGCACCTACGCCCCGCACGTGTTCGGCATGATCGTGAAGCAGGACATCAGGATCCTGAACAGCGATGCGACCTTGCACAACATCCACGCCGTGCCGCAGCGCAACAAGGAGTTCAACGTCGGCATGCCCGAGAAGGGCATGGAGATCGACAAGACCTTCAAGAAGGCCGAGGACGCGATCACGATCAAGTGCGACGTGCACCCGTGGATGAAGGCCTACGCCTTCTGCCTCGAGCACCCGTACTTCGCCACGACCGCCGCTGACGGCAGCTTCTCGCTCCCGACCGAGGGCCTGCCCGACGGTGAGTACGGCGTGAAGCTCTGGCACGAGGTGCTGGGTGAGACCACCGGGTCGGTGAACGTCGCCGGCGGCGCCGGTACGTTCAGCTTCGCCTGGACGCGCTGACGCGCCGAGCCGGGCTGATCGCTTGACTCCACCCACCGCCCTGGTCGGTTCCACTGAGCCTGCCGGGGCGGTGCTGCATCCGGACCCATCCGCGGCGCGCCGCCTGCTGGCCGTCTTCCTCGTGTTGTCGACGCTGTTCCTGATCTTCGTCGGCGCCGAGGTGAAGAGTCGTGAGGCCGGGTTGAGCGTGCCCGACTGGCCGCTGAGCTACGGCATGCTCTGGCCGCCGATGGTCGGCAACGTGTTCTACGAGCACGGGCATCGCACGGTCGCCGCGACCGTGGGCCTGCTGACCGTGATCCTCGCGACCTGGGTCTCGCTCACCGATCCACGTCGCTGGGTGCGGCGGCTGAGCTGGTGGGCCGTGGCCGCGGTCTGCGTGCAGGGCCTGCTCGGCGGACTGACGGTGATCTTCCTGCTGCCCGTGGCGATCAGCATGAGCCACGGGGCCCTGGCCCAGACGTTCCTGTGCCTGGTGGCCTGGCTGGCCCTTGCTCACGGCAGGGAGTGGCGCGAGGGGCGCGCGGGGGCCGATCGCGGACGGGCCCGGGCCGCGTTCCGGGCCGGTGTCGCGGCCGTGGCCGCCGTGTTCCTCCAGCTGCTGATCGGTGCCTGGGTGCGCCACACCGAGTCCGGCGCGGCGGTGAGCTTCTTCCCGACCGCGCCGGACGGTGCCTGGGTCCCCGAGTTCGTCAACGACCAGGTCGTGGCGCAGATGATCCACCGCGGTTTCGCGGTCGTCGTGTTGCTGGCCGTGTCGCGCCTGGCCTGGAGGGCGGCACGAGCCTTGCCCTGGGCGCGTCTCCACGCCGCGGGGCTGGCGCTGCTCGTGCTCGGACAGGTGCTGCTCGGCGCGACGATCATCTGGACCCTCACCGACACGTTCGAGGGACCGGTGCTGGCACCGGTGCCGACCTCGCTGCACGTGGTCAACGGAGCGGCCGTGCTGATGACGTGCTGGCTGCTGACGCTGCGCGCATGGCGGGCTTCGGAAGCATGACCGCCGTGCCTCTGGACCGCCACGGCATCGCCGGCATGGTGCGTCCGCGCATCCTGATCCTGGTGCTGGCCCAGACCGCCGCGGGCTACATGCTCGCGCGGCCGCAGTCGCTGGCGGCGCTGCCCTGGGTCGTGCTGGGCACGGCGCTGGTGTCCATGGCGGGGTGTTCGCTCAACCACTTCCTGGAACGCGACGCCGATGCGCTCATGCCGCGCACGCGTCTGCGGCCGCTCGTGACGGGAGCGCTCTCCTCCCGGCAGGTCCTGGCCTTCGGCTTCACCTCGCTGTCGGTCGGGCTGCTCGTGTTGCAGTTCGGCGCCGGGCCGCTCGCCATGCTGATCGAGCTGTTGGCCGCGGTGCTCTACCTCGGCGTCTACACCCCGCTCAAACGCCGCACCTCCGCCAACACCTGGATCGGTGCGATCCCCGGCGCGCTGCCGCTGCTCGCCGGCGCGGCCGCGGGCGGGGCGCTCACGCCGGTCGCCTGCATGGCGGCCGCGCTGGTGTTCCTGTGGCAGCTCCCGCACTTCTTCGCCATCGCGTCCCTGTACCGGGAGGACTACCGCTCGGGCGGGATGCGCATGCTCTCGGGCGACGATCCCGACGACTCCCTCCTTCGCTGGCAGATGCCCATGCAGGTCATGTCCGTGGTGCTGGTCTCCGTGCTTCCCGTCCTCGAAGGGCAGGTCCGGATCGTGTACGTCGTCACCGCGCTGGTGCTCGGGGCGGTGTTCCTGGTCGCCGCGCTGCGCTTCCGGCGCCGGGCGGGCGAGGCCGAGGCCCGCGGCGTGGTCCGCGCGTCCGTGCTCTACCTGCCGCTGGTGCTCGGCGCGCTGGTCTTCGACACCGCCTGCACCTCGCGCGAGATGGAGGATCACGACGGCCACGAGCACGCGGCCGGGGCCCACGAGCACGACGTCGACGAGGCCCTCCCGGACTGCTGCACTCCCGAGGGCGGGACGGCCATCGCGGCGGACAGCGGCGACGGAACCGCGGCGCCACGGGTCGATGCCGCGATCCTCGGGGCGACGACCGGGACGCCCGCCGAGACCGGGACGCCCGCCGAGGCCGGCGCGCATGCCGAGGCCCCGAATCGCTCGCGCCTTCCGCCCGGCATCCGCGATGTGGGTGGCGTGGTCGCCGCCACGATCGAGGACGGCACCGATCTGCCCGCCTACGGCGCGGTCCCCGAGTTCAGTCTGTTCTCCCAGGACGCGGGGCCCTTCGGTCGCGCCGACATGCTGGGCGACGTCTGGGTCGTCGACTTCATCTTCACGCGTTGCGCGGGCATCTGCGTGCCCATGTCCCGCGCGATCATCGACCTGCAGGAGGAGGGCCTGCCCGCCCGCTACCTGTCGGTCACCGTGGACCCCGGCTACGACAGCCCGGCCGTGCTCGCCGGTTACCGCGAGAAGTGGGACGGCGCGGACAGCTGGACGCTGCTGACCGGCTCCACCGAGAGCATCACCGAGTTGTCCGAGAAGGGCTTTGCCCTGCCCGTGCAGGTTCGGCGGGAGACGCCTGTGGAGGGCCTGCCGCAGATCTTCCACAGCGGCAAGTTCGCGCTGGTCGACACCCAGGGGCGCGTGCGTGGGTACTACGCCCACGATGACCGGCTCGAGATGCAGCAGCTCCGCGCGGACGTGGCCGCCCTGCGCGGCGCGTCCGGCGACGGCTGACGGAGATGACCCGTCCGGCGCTTCACGCGCTCCTCAACGGCACGGCGTTCCTGCTGATCCTCGCGGGCTGGTGCGCGATCCGCGGGTGGGGGCCCTTCGCCGGGGGCGGCCGCGGCACCGACGACCCGGCGGCCACCGACCGGAACCAGGAGTGGCACAAGTGCTTCATGGTCTTCGCCCTGGCCGTCTCGACCGTGTTCCTGGTCAGCTACCTGCAGTACCACGCCGAGGTCGGGCACGTGGCGTTCTGGGGCGAGGGCGCGATCGCCGTGGTCTACGGCCTGGTCCTCTGGCCCCATGTGGTCCTGGCCGGGCTGACCACGCCGATGGTCGTGATCGTGGCGCTGGCCGCCCTGCAAGGCCGGTTCGAGCGCCATCGTCGGCTGGCCCGCTGGGTCCTCCCGGCCTGGCTCTACGTGACGCTCTCGGGCGTGGCCGTGTACGTCCTGAACTTCGCCCTGCGCCCGGCCGGCAGCTGACCAGCGGGCCTCCCGGCCGAGGTGGGGCTCTCGATCATCCGGCCGCGCGTTTCACTGGCGCCGAAGCCGCAGATGCTTAGAATCGGTGCCCCGATTCGTGTGCACAGCACCTGTCGGCATGCGTGTCTCCGACCCCGAGCTTCCTCAGAATCCGGCTTTCGCGGCCGCCACTCGCCATGACGCAGGCCCAGACCCCCTCCGCTCCCAATCCTCCGACCCGCGGCCTCGAGGGCATCGTCGCGGGGGACACCAGCAAGAGCCGCGTCGACGGCGCGCAGGGCAAGCTGTTCTATTGCGGCTACCCCATCGAGCCGCTCGCCGAGGAAGGCACCTTCGAGGAGTGTGTCTACCTGCTCTGGAACAACGAGCTCCCGACGGCGGCACAGCTCGAGGCCTTCAAGGGCGATCTGCTCTCCGACGCCGCGGTGCCCGATGCGATCTGGGACGTGCTGCGCCCGCTCGCGCCGCACCAGACGCTGATGGACCTGCTGCGCACGGGCATGTCGGCGCTCTCCGCGTTCGACCCGGACGTGGCTGCCACGCGTGAGTCCTCCGAGGGGCGTGACGTCCTGGAGCGGCGCATCGCGATGCGCGTGCAGGCGCGCATCGGCACGATCGTGACCGGTGCCTATCGCCTCAAGCAGGGCAAGGCGCCCATCGCGCCGACGAAGGGCCAGTCGCTGGCGTCGCAGTTCCTGACCATGCTCACGGGCGAGGTCCCGGGCGCGGGCGAGGAGCGCATCTTCGACGCGGCCCTGACCCTGCACGCCGACCACGGCTTCAACGCCTCGACCTTCGCGGCCCGCGTCACCGCCGCCACCGAGGCCGACATCTACGGTGCGGTCACCTCCGCCATCGGCACCCTGACCGGCCGCCTGCATGGTGGCGCGAACATGCGCGTCATGTTCATGCTCCAGGAGATCGGTGAGGTCGACAAGGCTGCCGCGTTCGTCGACGACATCCTGGGCAGGCCCAAGGGGCGCGTGATGGGCTTCGGCCACCGCGTCTACAAGGTCGAGGACCCGCGTGCGACGGTGTTGCGCCGCATGGCCAAGGTGCTCACCGACGAGACCGGCCACACCAAGTGGTTCGAGATGTCGCGCGTGATCGAGGACCGGGTGAAGGAGACCAAGGGCATCTTCCCGAACGTCGATTTCTACTCCGCCTCGGTCTACGGTTCGCTCGAGCTGGACCCGGAGCTCTTCACGCCGATCTTCGCCGTGTCCCGCGCGAGCGGCTGGCTGGCCCACGTGATGGAGCAGCACGCCGACAACCGGCTGATCCGTCCGCGAGCCAACTACGTGGGCGCCCCCGAGCGCGCCTACGTGGGTCTTTCCGACCGCTGACCGGCCGCCGTCCCAGCCGGCCCGGGAGTTCGCCCGCCGGCCGGATTCCGCTCCGGAGGAGCCGCTTCCGCCCGGGGTCCGTCTCGTGGCAGTCCGGGGGTCCGCCTCGCGGGCAGCCCGAGGCGAGCCGGCCAGGGGCTTGCGGGGGCGCGGAGACTGAAGTTACTATCCGCATATTATCGACTCTATGCACATTTGAAGGGTGCCGCGGGAGCCGCACGCCCGGAGTCACGACGGAACCGACAGGGATCGAAGAGCGATGAGCAGGATCGTGGTGGCTTTCTCGGGCGGGCTGGACACGTCCTTCTGCGCCGTGTGGCTGGCGGAGCAGGGGCACGAGGTCGTGACCGCCTGTGTGGACACGGGGGGCTTCTCGGACGAGGAGCTGGTCGTGATCGCGGAGCGGGCGGCTGCGTTGGGTGTGGCGCAGCACCGCAGCATCGACGCGCGCGCGGACGTGTACGAGCGCTTCGTGTCGTGGCTGATCCGCGGGAACGTGCTGCGCGGCGGGGTCTACCCGTTGTCCGTCGGATGTGAGCGCGTGGCCCAGGCCGAGGCCGTGGCACGCTTCGCCACCGAGATCGGAGCCGATGGCGTGGCGCACGGGTCCACCGGTGCCGGCAACGATCAGGTGCGCTTCGACGTGGCCCTCGCCGCCACCGCGCCGGACCTGTCGGTGCACGCGCCGATCCGCGAGCTCAACTGGTCGCGGGCGCAGGAGCAGGCCTGGCTCACCGAGCGCGGGGTGCACGTCGACGACGCGACGGTGGCGTACTCGCTGAACGCAGGCCTCTTCGGCACGACGATCGGCGGCAGCGAGACCCACGACTCGTGGCAGGTGCCGCCCGAGTCGGCCTACACCATGACGGATTCACCCACCGACACGACGGCCGAGCCCGAGGAGCTGGTCCTCGGCTTCGAGCAGGGCCTGCCGGTCTCGCTGGACGGCGCGCACATGTCGGGCACCGCGCTCATCGCGGCGCTCAACGCGCGCGGCAAGCCGCACGGCGTGGGGCGGGGCCTGCACCTGGGCGACACGATCCTCGGCGTGAAGGGGCGCATCGCCTTCGAGGCTCCCGGACCGGTGATGCTGATCACCGCGCACCGCGAGCTCGGCAAGCTGGTCCAGACGAAGTGGCAGCAGCACTGGTGCGAGCAGGTCGGCTCGTTCTACGGGACCCTGCTCCATGAGGGGCTCTTCCACGATCCGGTCATGCGCGACCTCGAGGCGCTGCTGGGGTCGGTCAACACCTGCGTCACCGGGCAGGTGCGGTTGCGTCTGCACGCCGGCAAGCATGAGGTGGTCGGTGTGCGCTCGCCGCACTCGTTGATGGACGCCGGTGTCGCCACCTACGGCGAGGGCGCGGTGCTCTTCACGGGTGCCGAGGCCGCCGGCTTCGCGCGCATCCATGGCTTGCAGGCGGTGCTGGCCGCACGTCGCGATCAGCGCCAGGACCTGACCCTCACGCCTCCGCCCGAAGTGACCACCGGGACCGCGCCGCACGGCCATCCCAGGGAGCAGTCGTCATGAAGATCCGTCCGCACAAGATCGGCTCGGTCGTGGGCCGGCTCCGGCTGCCCGAGCAGGTCGACATCAGCCGGATCGTCGAGGCGCGCTCGGGGCAGGTGCTGGTCGTGCGCGCGCTGGAGGAGAAGCGTGTCTACGACGTCATCGAACTCACCACCGGGCGCATGGCCCACGTGGGCAAGGGCGACGTGATCATCGGGGCGCTCGGTCGGCGGGACGCCCTGCGTGGATTCGTGGGTCGCGTCCCCGAGTCGATCACCGCCGGCGACACGCTGCACCTGCTCAACCTGGGCGGCGTGCTCGGGGCGGCCGTCAGCGAGAACAAGGACGTGGGCCATCCGCTCCGCGTCGAGGTGCTGGGCATGGTGCTCCGGAACGGACGAGGCGTGAACATCGCCGACGATGCCGTGCCGGAGCCGCCGGCCGACGCGCCCATGCCGCCGGTCCTCGTCGTCTCCGGCACCTGCATGAACAGCGGCAAGACCTACGCGGCCTGCGAGCTGATCTCGGGCCTCACGGCGCGCGGCTACGCGGTCGGGGGCGCCAAGCTCACCGGCGTGGCGGCCCAGCGCGATGTGCTCAGCATGGGCGATCACGGCGCCGTCGCGACGCTGTCGTTCCGCGACATCGGCCTGCCGAGCACCGCCGGCCTCGCCGACGTGGCGCCGGCGGCGATCCGCGTGCTGCGCTCGGTGCAGGCCGAAGCGACGACGCATCTGGACTGCATCGTGGCCGAGATGGGTGACGGCATCATCGGCGCGTACGGCGTCGACACGATCCTGCAAGACGCCGACTTCCGCGCGATGATCAGCGCCCACGTCCTCTGCGCCAACGATCTGGTGGCGGCCTGGGGCGGCGTGCAATGGCTCGCCGCCCGGGGACTCGAGGTCGACGTGGTGGCCGGCCCGGCGACGGACAACAGCGTCGGCGAGACCTATGTGACAGGCGAGCTGGGCCTGGCCGCGGCGAACGCGCGGACGGACCCGTCGCTGCTCGTGGACCTGATCGAGCGGGCCGCGTTCCAGCGCGCCCTGTCCGGTGGCCGGGATGGTGGCGCGCACGCCGCCGACGGCGCGGCCTCCGGAGGTGCGTCGTGATCCGCACCGCGATCGTGGGGGGCACCGGCTACGGGGGCATGGAGCTCCTGCGCTGGCTGCTCGCCCATCCGGGCGCCGAGGTCACGACCATCACCAGCCGGACCGAGACCGGCGCGGTGGGGGATGTCCATCCGCACCTGGCGGGCTTCACCGAGCTGGCCTTCACCCGGGACCGCGCCCGCGACCTGGCCAGGACCAACGACGTGCTCTTCTTCGCCACGCCCCATGGCGTCGCGGCCAACGAAGCCCGCGACGTGCTGGCCGCCTCGCCGGACGTGAAGGTGGTGGACCTGTCGGGCGACTTCCGGCTCGGCGACGGTGCGGCGTATCGGGAGCACTACGGCAAGGACCATCCGCACCCCGACTTGCTCGGCAAGGTGCCGTACGGACTCGCCGAGGCCGGCCGGCGCGAGGAGATCGCCGGCGCCCGGCTGGTGGCCAACCCGGGCTGCCACGCGCTGGCCTCGATCCTGTCGCTCTGGCCCCTGCACCAGGCGGGCCTCGTGGCGGGACGCGTGTCCACGGTGAGCGTGACCGGGTCGTCGGGATCCGGCGCGCACGCGAGCGCGGGGACGCATCACCCGGAGCGCTTCGGCAACTTCAGGGCCTACAAGCCTCTGGCGCACCAGCACGCGCCCGAGATCGAGCGCAGCCTGCACGGGGACGTGACCGTGGACTTCGTGCCGCACAGCGCTCCGTTCGCGCGCGGTATCCACGTCACCTCCTTCGTGCCGCTGCTACCCGGCACCGAGCAGGCCGCGACGGATGCCGTCGCGAGCTGGGCCGGGTCCGAGCCCTTCGTGCGCCTCGCGAAGGGGACGCCGCAGGTCCGTGCGGTGGTCGGGACCAACCTGGTGGATGTCGCGGTGACGGCGCGGGACGGCGTGGCCTGCGTGTTCGTCGCCATCGACAACCTGGGCAAGGGCATGGCCGGCACGGCCGTGCAGAACATGAACCTGATGTGCGGTCGGCCCGAGACCGAGGGCCTGCTCCGGCCGGGGATGGGACTGTGAAGGACCCGGACGACACACCGGCCACGAGCGTCCTGGGCGCCGCCCTGCCCACCACGACCGCGGCGATCCGCGCTGCCGAGGACGCCTGGCAGGTGCCGACCTACGCCAAGCTCCCGGTGGCGCTGGTGCGCGGGCAGGGCAGCTTCGTCTGGGACGCGGACGGCGTGCGCTACCTCGACCTCTACGGCGGGCACTGCGTGGCCAGTGTCGGCCATGGCCATCCGGCGGTCGTCGCCGCCCTGCGCGAACAGGCCGGACGGCTGCTCTTCTACAGCAACGTCGCCTACAGCGATACGCGCGCCCTGGCCGCGCAACGCGTCGCAGCCCTGGCGCCCGAGGGCCTGCGCCGCGTGTTCTTCTGCAACAGCGGCACCGAGGCCAACGAGGTCGCTCTCAAGATCGCGCGGCGGCACACCGGTCGGCAGACCGTGCTCTCCATGGCGGACGGCTTCCACGGTCGCACGCTGGGCGCCCTCGGAGCGACGGGCTCGGCCAGCTACCGCCACCCGACCTACTGCACGCCCGAGCAGCACGTGCACGTGACCTACGGAGAGCTTGCGGCCGTGGCCGGGGCCTTCTCCGAGGCCGCCGCGGCGGGCGCGCCGCTGGCGGCCGTGATGCTCGAGCCGATCCCCTCCATGGGCGGCATCCGGCGCGCGCCGGACGACTACTTCGCGGGCCTGGCCGACCTCTGCCACCGGCACGGCGCGCTGTTGATCTACGACGAGGTCCAGTCCGGCTTCGGCCGGACCGGCACGCCGTTCCTGGGCGACTCGTTGGCCAGGCCGGACCTGATCACGGGCGCCAAGGGCGCGGCGGGCGGGTTCCCGGCGGGAGTGGTGCTGGTGCGCGAGGACATCGCCGACGCGATCCGTCCCGGCGAACACGGCACCACCTTCGGCGGCGGTCCCCTGGCCTGCGCGGCCTTGGCCGCCACCGCGGGCGTGATCGTCGACGAGGACCTCCCGGCCCACGCCGCGGAACTCGGGTCCTGGTTGATCGGGCAGCTCTCGGCCCTGGCGGGGGTGCGCTCGGTGGGAGGCCAGGGCCTGCTGCTGGGCATCGACCTCGACCGGCCGGCGAAGCCCGTCGTGGCCGCGCTGCGCGAGCAGCACCACGTGCTCACCGGCGGCTGCTCCGATCTCTGTCAGATCCGGCTCATGCCGCCGCTGGTCCTGACCCGCGAGGAGGTGACCCCGTTCGTGGGTGCTCTGCAGCAGGTGCTGGCCGCGGGCGTCGGCCTCCCGGAGGATGTGCGGTCCACCCCCGAGCCCGCGGACCAGACGTCCGCCCAGGAGACCGGACCATGAGCGTCGGTGATGTCGCGACGTCGAACGACCTGAAGCACCTGCTGTCCCTGCGGGACCTCGACCACGACGAGTGGGAGAAGCTCCTGCATCACGCGCAGCTCCTGGCCGGCCCGCGCGGTCGGGAGCCGCTCCTGGCCGGCAGGCGCTTCGGGCAGATCTTCCTGAACCCGTCGCTGCGGACACGCACGGCGTTCGAGGTGGCCTGCTGGGATCTCGGTGCGCACGCGGTGTACCTGCAGCCCGGCACGGGCCTCTGGGAACTCGAGTACCGCAAGGACGTCTCGATGACGGGCGCGGCCGCCGAGCACGTCCAGGAGGCCATCGGTGTCCTCGGGCGCATGCTCGATGGTATCGGCATGCGCTCCTTCGCCGAGATGGAGGATGCCGCCGAGGACGCCGAAGACCCGGTCCTGTCCGCCGTCGCGGCGGCGAGTTCGGTGCCGGTGCTCAACCTCGAGTCGGCCATGGACCACCCGCACCAGGGCCTGGCCGATGCGCTGACGCTGCGCCGCCACCTCGGGGACGCGCGGCGCCCGGCCCGGAAGGTCAAGGTCGTCGTGCGCTGGGCGCCGCACGTCAAGCCGCTGCCGATGGCCGTGCCCCACGCGGCGGTGCTGGCCTTCGCGCGCGACGGGCACGAGGTCGTGCTCGCTCACCCGTCGGGTTGCGGGTTGGATGGTGGCGTGCTCAGCCGGGCGGTCGAGTTGGCCGGCGAGGCCGGCGGTTCGATCGAGGTCATGCACGACAAGGACGCGGCCATGGACGGCGCGAAAGTGGTCTACGCCAAGAGCTGGGGCCCACGATACCTGTACGGCAAGCAGGACGCGGCCTGCGCGTTCCTCTCCGATCACCTGGACTGGATGGTGACGGCCGACGACATGGCGCGCACCGACGACGGCGCCTTCATGCACTGCCTCCCGGTGCGGCGCGGGCTCGTGGTCGAGGACGCGGTGCTGGATTCGTCACGCTCGCTCGTGCTCGAACAGGGCAGCGCGCGGCTCGACGTGCAGAAGGCCACGCTGTGTCGCGCCATGGGCGTGGAGCCGTAGCGGTGGCCGTGAAGGAACAGTTGCTGCTGAGGATCCTCAAGCAGGCGTTGCCCTATCTGCGGCGCCACCGCGGCCAGGTCATGGTCGTGAAGCTGGGGGGCGAGATCGCGGCCAACACCGAGGCGCTGCGCTCGTTGGCCGAGGACATCTCGCTGCTGTCCCACGTCGGCATCCGTTGCGTGGTCGTGCACGGCGGCGGGCCGCAGGCCACCGAGCTGTCACGTCGACTCGGCATGGTGCCGACCCTGGTGCAGGGCCGGCGCGTGACCGATGACCAGACGCTCGACGTGGCCAAGATGGTCTTCGCCGGGAAGATCAACGTGGACATCACCTCGGCCTTGCGCACCCAGGGCGTCCAGGCCGTGGGCATGAGCGGCGTGGCGGCGGACATCCTGCACGCCGCGCGCCGCGCGCCGACCGAGATCACGGACGAGGTCACGGGCGAGAAGAGCATGGTCGACTTCGGCCACGTCGGCGACATCACGAGCGTGAACACCGGCGTGCTCTCGCTGCTGATGGAGAACGGCTACGTGCCGGTGCTCTCGAGCCTGGGGAGCGATGGCGACGGCAACATCCTGAACATCAACGCCGACACGGTGTCGGCGGCGGTCGCCGCGGACCTGCAGGCCGGCAAGCTGATCATCCTCACGAGCGTGGCCGGTGTGCTGGCGGACAAGCAGGATCCGGACAGCCTGGTGTCGCTGCTCACCGTCGGGCAGGTGAACGAAGCGCTGTCGACGGGCGCGATCGCGGGCGGCATGCGGCCCAAGCTCGCCGCCTTGGCACGAGCGGTCGCGACCGGTGTGGGCCGCGGACACATCTTGTCCGGGTTGCAGCACGGGTCGCTGCTGCTGGAGCTGTTCACGCGCGCGGGCGCCGGCACGCTGATCGTCCGCGAGGACGACCAGGCCGCCCATCGGGCACCGAGCACGCTGCCGTTCGGGGCACGGACGCCGATGACGGAGGACGCAGCACGCGAGGTCGCGGCACCCGAGGCCGGGGCACCCGAGGTCGCACCCCCGCCGGGCCAGGGCGAGACGGCGCCATGAGCGCGGTCATCGACCTGCTGCGCGAGCTCGTCGCCATCCCGTCGGTGTCGGGCAGCGAGGAAGCCTGTCGTGACCATCTCGGCGGCTGGCTCGCGCGTCACGGCATCGAGCCCACCGTCGTCGGTCGCAACCTGCTGGCGAGCGTCGAGGGCACGGCGGGGCCTGCGGCGGGCGTCGGCCGCGGGTTGCTGCTGTGCTCCCACTATGACGTGGTGCCGGTGGGGCCGGGCTGGACCCGTGAGCCCTGGGATGCGGCCTTGGAGGACGGCAAGGTCTTCGGCCGCGGCAGCAACGACGCCAAGAGTGCCATCGCCGCCATGGCGGTGGCGGCCACGCAGCTGGCCCCGGCCTCGTTCTCGGGTCGGCTCGCGCTGGCCTTCGTGTGCGATGAGGAGACCGGCGGCGAAGGGATCGAGGCCTGCCTCGAGCACCTGCCGGCCTGCACGGCCACGGTGGTCGGTGAACCCACGCAGCTCGACGTGTGCCGCGGGCAGCGCGGACTGTTCAAGGGTTCCGTGGTCGTGACCGGCCGCCAGTGCCATGCCTCGCGACCCTGGGAAGGCGTCAACGCGATCGAGATCGCCGCGCGCGACGTGCTCGCGATCCAGGGCCTCGCCGCGCGCTTCGGAGAGCCGGACGAGCTGCTCGGGCCGGCCACGCTGCAGGCCACGGTCATCGCGGGGGGCACGCGCAGCAACGTGCTCCCGGGCGAGTGCTCGATCGAACTCGACGGACGGCCCACACCCGGCTGCGACAACGAGACCATGCTGGCCCTGCTGCGGCAAGTGGTGCAGGGCGACGTCCGTGTGCGCAGCATGCGTTACACGCCGGTGGTCACGCCGCCCGACCACGAGATCGTCGCCGCCGCGCAAGCCGCGAGCCCGAGTGACGTGATGCGCGGTTTCGGTGGCGTGTCGGACCTGTTCCACCTGCGGCACCTGCCCGGCGTGGTCCTCGGGCCGGGCACGAGCGAGGCCAGCCACGCTCCCGACGAGTGGGTCGCCGTGGACCAGGTCGAGGCCGCCGTCGACACCTACGCCGGCATCGCGGGACACTACCTCGGCGCGCGGCGGCAGCAGGAAGCCTGCGCATGAGCGCGTCGGAATCCGATTCGACGCGGCGGCGTCGCGCGCGCAAGGCGGGTGCGTCCGGCATGCCGGGCTCGGGCGATGCCACCGTCGGCGACGCGGGACTCTTGCGCGGTCGCTTCGTCGGCGGCGTGCATCCGGCCCTCGACCGCATCAACCGCAGCTTCAGCGTCGATCGGCGCATGTGGCGCGAGGACATCGCCGGGAGCACGGCCCACGCCCGCATGCTGGGTGAGCAGGGCATCCTGCCCGCCAAGGCCGTGCGTCGCATCCACAAGGGTCTGGCGCAGGTCGCGCGGGAGTTCGAGGCCGGCACCTTCGTGGACCATCCCGAGGACGAGGACATCCACATGGCTGTGGAGCGTCGCCTCACCGAGCTGATCGGCGAGGACGGCAAGCGGCTCCACGCCGGGCGCAGCCGCAACGACCAGGTGGCCACGGACATGGCGCTCTACCTGCACGGCGCGCGCGAGCGGCTGACACGCAAGGTGGTCGACGTGCAGGTCGCGCTGGTGGCCCTGGCCGCGCGCGACGGCGAACTCGTGCTGCCGTACTACACGCACCTGCAGCGGGCCCAACCGGTGCTGCTCGGGCACGTGCTCCTGGCCTGGGTCGAGATGCTCGAGGACGACCGCGCCGGACTGGCCGGACCCGCCGGCCGCGATCTGTGTCCGCTCGGCGCGGGTGCCGGCACCGGGACGACGTTCCCCCTGGATCGTCGCGCCACCGCGCGCGAGCTCGGCTTCGCGGGACCGACACGCAACAGCCTGGCCTCGGTCTCGTCTCGCCGTGAGGTCACCATGGCGGCCGCCACGATGGCCACCACGGCCACGACCCTCTCGCGCCTCGGCGCGGACCTGGTGCTGTGGTGCAGTCGGGAGTTCGGGTTCGCCCGGCTGGGCGACGCCGTGAGCACGGGCAGCTCGATCATGCCGCAGAAGCGCAACCCGGACGGCGCCGAGTTGCTGCGCGCGAAGGCCGTGGTGGTGTCGAGCTCGCTGAGCCGGTTGCTGGAGCTCCAGCGCGGCCTGCCGCTCGGCTACAGCAAGGACCTGCAGGAGGACAAGCCGGCGCTGTTCGAGGCCGAGGACACGCTGATGGACATGCTCGACGTGGCGCGGGCCATGCTCGAGGACGTGAGCTTCGATGGGGCGGCGATGTCGGCCGCGGTCGAGGATCCGCGCGGCTACCTGCTGGCCACCGAGGCCGCCGACTTCCTGGTGCGCCGGGGCGTCTCCTTCCGGGAGGCCCACGAGGCGGTCGGTGCCCTGGTGAGCGCGGCCGAGGCCCGCGGTGTCGGACTGGCCGACCTGCCGGACGAGGTCCTCACCGCGGCGCACGCGCGCTTCGACGGGACCCTGCGCGAAGTCCTCACGACGGGCGCGGCGCTGTCGGCCCGGAGCATCGTGGGCGGCACCGCACCGACGGCGGTCAGGCGGGAACTGGCCGCTTGGAAGCGTCGCCTGGGTCGTTAGGCTGGCCCCCCTGCACCGGCGGGGAGGTTCTTCTCACCGCCTCTTGGTACCGACGTCCGTCAGCGGCCCAGGGAGGGCCGGAGAGCCGTGAGCGCGTTCCAGGCGCGAATCCCGCAAGAAGGTCCCGTCTTGAAGAAGGGTCGTGGTCTGGTTGCGGCGGCCTGGTCCGCCCTGATGGCTGGTCTGCTGGCTGGTCTGCTGGCTGGTCTGCTGGCGACGCCTCTCGCGGCACAGGACGGCCCGTCCGAGGTGCTGCCGCTCCCGACCCTGGATCCGGCGACCCTGGATCCGGCCACCCTGGATCCGGCCACGCGGGAGCTGATCGAGGCGCTCATGTCCGAGGTGGCCAGTCTGCGGGGCGAGGTCGGCGAGCTGCGGCAGCGCGTGGACGACGGGGAGGGCATGTCGGAGGCCTTGGAGCGCCTGGCGCTGCGTGAGAGCGCCGGCCCGGCGGCCAACGGCATGAACGTCTACTACAAGGATGGCCTGCACTTCGATGCCGCCGACGGAAGCTTCAAGGGCAAGCTCGGCGGGCGCGTCCACTGGGACGTGACCAGCGGCTCGGCCGACGCGGATCTGGAGCAGGCCATCGGCAACATCGAGGACGGCACCGAGATCCGTCGCGCGCGCCTCGCGTACTCGGGTTCCGTCTACGACAAGTTCGAGTTCAAGACGCAGTACGACTTCGCCGGAGGCGACTCCGACTTCAAGGACGTGTACCTGCGTTTCAAGCAGATCCCCGTGGTGCAGAACGTGACGGTCGGTCAGTTCAAGGAGCCCATGGGGCTCGACGAGGCGACCAGCAGCAACGTGCAACCCTTCGTCGAGTCGAACCTCGCGATGGCGCTCGTCCCGAGCCGCAGCCTCGGCGTCGCTGTCACGGGCAAGACCGAGGACAAGAACCTGGGCTGGGCCGCCGGCTGGTTCAAGGACGACAACGGATTCGGCGAGTCCGAGGGCGGTGACGGGGACTCGGCCGTGACGGCGCGTCTCTTCGGCACGCCGATCTACGAGGACGACGGCCGGCGCGTGCTGCACCTCGGTGTGAGTGGCAGCCGTCGAGCCCCTTCCGACGACATGGTGCGCTACAGCTCGCGCCCGGAGGCTCACCAGGTCCAGCGCTTCGTCGACACCGGCACCTTCGAATCCGACAAGGTGGACCTGCTGGGCCTCGAGCTGGCCGGGATCGAGGGCCCCTTCCACTATCAGTTCGAGTACACCCGCGCCGACAACGACACGCCAGGCGGTGAGGCGACCTTCTCCGGCAACTCGGTCCAGATCGGGTACTTCCTGACCGGCGAGCACCGCGGCTACAAGCACGGCGACGGGAAGTTCGACCGGATCAAGGTGATCGAGCCCGCGCTGAGGCCCGAACCGGGGTGGGGCGAAGGCGCGTGGGAGCTGGCCCTGCGCAAGAGCCACCTGGACCTGGACGACGGCTCCATCGCGGGGGGCACCCTGGACGACTGGTCGTTCGGCGTGAACTGGTACCTCGATCCGCTCACTCGGATCATGCTCGACTTCATCCGTGCCGACCTCGAGGGTGAGGGCGACGCCGACATCGCGGTGTTGCGGGTCCAGCGGGAGTTCTAGGGACGCGGCGGTCGGATCCGGGACATGATGGATCGGGGCGGGCCGAGCTACACGAGCGGCGCCGGACGGAAGGTTGGCCCCGCGCCGGGCGTCCAAGCCGCGTCCTGGAGACCTCCATGAGTCGGTTCCCCCTTCGCGACGCGGGCCTGATCGCCCGCGCGGCCTGCCTGGCCCTGTCCGTGCTGGCGACGTCCGCGGCCGCCCAGGTGAGCCTTCCCGACGAACCCGATCAACCCCGGCCGGTGGACCGCCTGCCGTTCACGATCACGCGCTCGGGCACCTGGTACCTGACCGGGACGCTGCAGGGCGAGAAGGGCATCGTGATCAGCGCCTCGCACGTGACCTTGGATCTGCGCGGCCATCGCCTGATCGGGACGTTCGCGCCGCACGATGGCGTGTCCGTGGACGGGAACCACGAGTTCGTGCGCGTCGTCAACGGCACCGTGTCCCACTGGGGTGGCAGCGGGCTGGACCTCGCGCAGGCGCGCGGGCCGCACGTCGAGGACATCGAGGCGATGGAGAACATCGGCTGGGGCGCGGTGCTCGGCGACCGCGGAACGGCCAGCCGCAGCCAGTTCCGCTCGAACGGCATGGGCGGCCTGTTGGCGCGCACCCAGGCGACGGTGCTGGGCTGCTCGTTGGAGGGCAACGGCGTCGACGGCGTGGTCCTGGGCGAGGCCGCGACGCTGACCGATTGCACCGTGCGGCTGAACGCGCGTCACGGCATCCTCTCCACGCTGGACGCGACGCTGACCGAGAACCGCGTCACCCTCAACGGCCGTGACGGCATCGTCGTCGGCAACCACGGGCGGGTCTCCCGCAACGAGTGCCACGACAACGGACGCGCCGGTGACGGCGCGGGCATCCACGTCACCGGGCGCGGCAATCGCATCACGGCCAACAACGTCGTGGGCAACGACCGCGGGCTGGCCGTGGACGGTGGCGAGAACCTGCTGCAGGAGAACCTCGTCCACGACAACCTGGGCAACTACGACATCGCTCCGTTCAACGACGTGCACCTGATGCTGTGTGAGTTGCCCGAGATCATCGACTGGCCGGCCACGGTCACCCTGGCCTGGCCGCTCTCCGGGGCGAGCGGGGACAACGGCATCCTGGTCCGCTCGAGCGACGTGACCATCGACCTCGACGGGCACTCCCTGGTGGGCAAGCTGGGTTCGCTGGACGGCATCCACGTGCAGCGCGGCCTGCGCAACATCGCCGTGCGCAACGGGGACATCCGTGAGTGGGGCGGCTCGGGCGTGGAGGCGTCGCTGGCCCACTCGTTGCTGCGGATCCAGGGTGTGGAGGCGAGCCGCAACGGCCTGGACGGCTTCCGCGTCCCGGCCACGAGCGAGCTCACCGACTGCCGCGTGCTCGAGAACGGCTGGGCGCGCCAGAATCCCGGCAGCGAGACGACGCCGGTGGACGGAGCGGGCCTCAGCGCCGGCGACCGCTCCACGGTCCTGCGCTGCGTGGCCATGGGCAACGTCGGTGACGGGATCCGCGTCGGGGAGGGGGGCAGCGTGGTCGACACCCTGGCCCAGGGCAACACCGGTGACGGCCTGCGCGCGGGGAAGGGCTCCGATGTCGCCCGGTGCACGGCGCAACTGAACGACGGCCACGGGGTGCGGCTGGACGAGAACGGCACGATCAGCGGCTGCGTGGCCAAGGAGTCGGGCCGGGACGGCATTCGTGTCGTGGGCGGCTGCCACGTCTTCGACTGCACTGCCACCGCCAACGGCGAGTTCGGCGCCGGCATCCGCGTCCTCGGGCAGCACAACCGCATCGAGGGGAACCGCCTGTCGGGCAACACGGTCGGCCTGGAGGTGACCGGGACGCGCAACTTGATCGTGCGCAACACGGCCACGGCCAACGGCGACGACTTCTCGCTCGAGGATGGCAACGCCCACGGCAGCCTGATCCGGGTGACCGGCAGCGGCGATGTGACCATCACGGATGCCTGGGCCAACTTCATCTACTGAGTCGCTGCTCCGGAGCGCACGCGGTGGCCCCTCACCGTCCCGCTTCCACCGCTCCTCTCTGCCGGGTATTCAACGGGTTGTCCCGAAAGTCCCTCGGGATGGGCACCGGTCGGCCTAGGATCGGCCTTCAAACGCGGTGCGCCGCTGCCAGCTGGCCCTGCGGCACCGACAACGGGAGGGTCGACGATGTTCCATCGACATGTGCTGATCGCTGCGCTGCTGGGGCTCCTGGCCTCCGGCGCCATGGCTCAGGAATTCAAGCCGAACAGCCTGTTCGTGGCCGATGCGGGCCTGAACCTGATCTTCGAGTTCAAGCCGGGGGGCGGCTTCGTGCGGACCTTCGGCGCCGGCTCGGGCCTGAGTTCACCGTCGGGGATCGTCTTCGGGCCGGACGGGCACCTGTACGTCGCCTCGCGTGGCAGCGGCAGGGTGATCGAGTTCAACGCCTCCGGGAACAAGGTCGGCGAGCTCGTGCTGAACGGCGGCGTGTCGGATCCGGTGGCGTTGCAGTTCGGTCCCGACGGCCACCTGTTCGTGCTCGATGCCATGCTCCCGGCGCTCTACGAGTTCGACACCCATGGCGTCGAAGCCGGAGTGGTGGCACTCGAAGAAGGTGGGTTCGACAGCTCCGGACTGGTCTTCGGCCCCGACGGGCACCTCTTCGCCTCCGATGTCGTAGGGGACCGCGTGCTCGAGTTCGACCTGGGCGGCACGCTGATCGCCGAGTTCAGCGCCGACCTGCTGGACCCCTCCGGCCTGGCCTTCGGTGCCCAGGGGCACCTCTTCGTGGCGGGCGACGACACCGTCCACGAGTTCGCGGCCGGGGGCGTGGTGGTGTCGACCTTCGGCAACAGCCTGGACGGGCTCGAGGACGTCGACGGGCTGGTCGTGGGCCCGAACGGCAGGTACTACCTCTCGGCGGCGGGGCCCGGCGGCGGGCGCGTCGTGCAGTACGAGTCGACAGGCGTCTTCGTGCAGGTCTTCGGCGCCGACGACGGACTGGTCCGGCCCAGCGGCCTCGCCGTCGCGCCGTTCCGGTTCATCGCGACGATCACGGGGACGCTGGCCAAGTCGGACCTGAAGATCCAGAAGGTGAAGGAGAAGTCGGCGGTGATCCAGTCCTCGGCCGGCTCGCGCACGACCATGATCTCGCTCACCGACGACGTGACCACGAGCGCGGACCTGGCCTCCATCTTCAGCAGCAACATCCTCGTGTTGCGTGGTTTCGAGGGCCAGCAGAGCTTCAAGTCGGACCGGCGCATCTTCCACGCGGCGCAGATCCCGCGGGCCGCCTTCGACTCCGGCATGGCGACGATCGTGGTCAGCGTGGTCGGCAAGGCCGGCGAAGGCGGGTTGTTCGCGCCCAAGAAGCTCTCCGGCACCCTGCAGCGTTCGGACGGCACCGCGGTCTACGACGCGAAGATCCGGTCGAACAAGCTGATCAAGTAGCAAGTCGAGCAAGTAGGCGGGCGCGGGACCCTCGCCACCGGCGCGCCTAGCCTGGACTTCTCACCAGCTTCTGCTGCGGAATCACCAGGACCTCCATGGCTGCGTCGAGCGGCGCGGTCGATGCTCGACGGGGTGTGCACCCCGCCTCCGCGTCGACCACGCCGCTGCTCCTTGCCACGAAGGCCC
>JAJDER010000109.1 GCA_029259725.1 Planctomycetota bacterium
ACGCGAAGGCGTTGCCGCTCGGCTCGCGCGCCTATCCGTGCCAGCTCGCTGCGCTGGCGGATCCGGCGGTGCTGTTGTGCGTGCGCGGTCGGGTCGAGCCCGCCGCAGAGCCAGTAGAAACGCACGGCCTCATCGAGCTGACCGAGTTGCTCGGCCAGCCAGCCGAGGTGGAAGAGCATCTCGGTGTAGCGGCGCACCGCCTCGCGCTCGAAGGTCTCCTCGCCGTAGCCCAGATGCAGGCTGCGTTTCTCGAAGGAGTCCCAGAGGGCCCGCTGCACCGCGAACTGCTCGGCGTAGCTGGTCGGCGACGACTTCGGCACCACCTGCCACACCAGCCCGCGCCGCTCGGCCACCCAGCCCTGCTCGTAGGACGCGTCCTTGAAGTCGAAGAACAGCACCGGCCGGTGCCTGTTGGCCTCGATCAGATCGAAGTTGGTGACGAGCGTCCCGTCGTAGCGCTCGCCGGGGATGTCCACGCCGCGGACCCGCCGCGCGTGGTCCGCGAACCACGGGTAGGTGAGCTTCTCCTGGTCCAGGATGACCGCGTCGGGACGCGCACCCAGGACGAGCTGCTGGTACTCCAGCGTGTTGGTGGCCAGGTCCGAGCGCCCGAACAAGAGCGCGCCTTCGGGCAGGCAGGCCAGCAGGTTGGCCGAGTAGTCGAGGCTGAACGTGTTCTCGCTCCAGTCGGCGCGCCGGTGATGGCGCACGTACTGCGTCCCCCCGATCAGCAGCGGGATGGCGATGGCGAGCGCCAGGCGCGTGCGGCCCGCCGGCGCCAGCGCCAGCAGCGCGGCCACGCCGACCGCCGCGAGCAGCGCCGCGAAGGCCTCGGGCAGGATGTAGAAGCGCTCGACCACGCCGCGGAAGATCTCCGGTTCCAGCGGCGCGTTGAGCAGGGCCAGGAAGGCCGGCCCCGTCAGCAGCAGCGCCAGCAGCACCAGCCCGATGCCGCGCCGCGGGCGCACACCGAGCACCCCGAGCGTCGCCGCCAGGCCGAGCGCGACCAACGCCGGCCCCAGGAACGAGGTGTGCGGCCCGAACTTCGACAGGAAGAACAGCGGGTGGGTGGCGGCGCTGATCTCGGAGGTCGCCAGGGCCTCGGTGACCAGGTTGAGCGTGCCGAAGTCGCGACGCAGCAGGTGGTGGAAGAAGCCACCGAGCGTCTCGGTCCGCCCCCAGTTCAGGGGCGGGTCCGCGGCGGCGGCCAGGGGCAGGTAGAGGTACACGAGCAGACCCGTGGCGCCGCCGAGCACGGCCCAGCCCAGGGTGCCGAGGGCCGGGCGGCCGGCGATGCGTCGCGCCTTGACCTCCAGGCCCAGCCAGATCAACGCCGCGATCAGCACCAGCACCGTGGTGTGGTGGTTCGACATGCCGAGACCGAAGACCAGTCCGACGCCGTAGGCGGAGCGGCCCGCGTCGCCGAAGCTCAGGGTTGCGCCGTCCCGCAGCCGATCCGCCAGGCGCAGCACCAGCAGCGTGGCGAGCAGGGCCAGCGCCACGTTGAGCGCGAACACCTCCGCCACCGAGGCGTAGATCCACGGCACCGGTGCGAAGGAGTAGAGCAACGCGGCCGTGATGCCGGCGGCCAGGCTCCCGGTGAGGCGCAGCCCGAGCAGGACCAGCAGCGCGGCGGCACAGGCGCCGGCGAAGGCCGAGACCAGATTCACGCGGAACGCGGGCTCGCCGAAGGGCAGCAGGCGCTCGGCCGCGATGCCGAGCACGGTCAGCAAGGGATACCCCGGCGGGTGCGCCACGCCGGCCACCCCCGCGACGGTCGCGTACTCACCGCTGTCACCGGCGGCCACGGTGCGACACGTGGTGCTCGCGTAGGCCGCGAGGACGAGCAGGCCGATCGCGACCGCCGCCCGGACCGCCCGCGGGTTCGGCGCCGCGTTCACTCCAGCGTCGCCACCACGGGCGCGTGGTCCGAGGGCTTGTCCTCGCCGCGCTCGTCCTTGTCGATCGCCACGCCGGTACACGCCGCCATGGCGGGCGGACTCATCAGGAAGTGGTCGATGCGCAAGCCGTTGTCGCGCCGGAAGCCGCGCGTGCGGAAGTCCCACCAGGTGTAGTGGCCGCCGTCCGGCTCGAACTCCCGGAAGGCGTCGATCAGGCCGGGCTGCATGACCTTCGCCAGCGCCTCGCGCTCGGGCACCGAGCAGAGGATCCTGCCTTCCCAGCGTTCCGGGTCGTACACGTCGCGATCGTCGAAGGTGATGTTGAAGTCACCGGTCAGCACCACCTTCCGGCCCAGGTCGAATCCGGCGCGCACGTACTCCGCCAGACGTTCCAGCCAGGCCAGCTTCCTGGTGTACTTGGGGTCGCCGACCTCCTTGCCGTTCACGACGTAGAGGTTGAGGATGCGCACGTCGCCGACGGTGGACGCGATCGCGCGCGCCTCGGCGTCGGGGCCGTCATCGGGGAAGCCCTTGACCACGTCCTCCTGCGGGCCGCGCGAGAGGATCGCCACGCCGTTGTAGGTCTTCTGGCCGAGGCGCTCGATCGTGTAGCCGAGTTCCTCGATGGGTTCGGCGGGGAACTCCTCGTCGCGACACTTGGTCTCCTGCAGGCAGACGACGTCGGGCTGGTGCTTGCCGAGCCAGTCGAGCACGCGGGGCAGGCGGGCGCGGACGGAGTTGACGTTCCAGGTGGCGATGCGCATCGGAGTCCTGACGGGTGGCGAGGGCGGGAAGCGGAGTGCGGGAAGCGGGTGCAGAGGGCGACCTACGGGGAACGAGACGTCCTAGTGAGCGACGAGCAACGGGTGCCCCTCTTCGAGAGCCGCCTCGGCCGCGCGGCGACCCTCGGCGATGGCATCCCGCGCGCGGTGGAAATCGAACAGGCTGAAGCCCGGCATGCGCGGCACCACCAGCACGTCGGGTGGGTCGCCGGCCAGACGGATGCGCGTGATGCGCACCTGCATGATGTTGATCGAGTTGGCCAGCACTGCGTAGAGCGAAGGCGCATCGGCATCGCGGCCGAGCAGCTTGCGACGCAGTCGGCGCGTTCCCTCGGCAAGTCGCGCCCAGCCGGAACTCTCGGGCTCGTCGGTCCCGGGGCCCGCCGCGCTCGATCCCGCGTTCGGCGCCACGCGCCGTCCCGCGTTCGCCGCAATGTCCACGGGAGGCTCCGAACCCGGTTCGGGCATCGCGGCGCTCACCAGCGAGGACCCGAGATCCACGGCCAGGACCCGCTCGGCGCCGAGCGCGCGACACAGCGCCACCGGCACGGGATCGACGAGCCCCCCGTCCACCAGCCAGCGACCCTCGTGGCGCAGCGGCGTGATCGCTCCGGGCAGGGCGGCCGAGGCGCGCAGGGCCGTGAAGAGGGAGCCGTCGCGCAGCCAGACCTCCTCGCCCGTGTTCATGTCGGTGGCCACCGCGCCGAAGGCACACGGCAGGTCCTCGATGAGTCGGTCCGGGAGCTGCTCGGCCAGCACGTCGAAGACCTTGTCACCCCTCAGCAGACCGCCGGAGAACGACAGGTCGAAGAGCCGCAGCAGGTCCTGCCAACCGGCGTCCAGGGCCCACTCCACCAGCCGGTCGAGCTCGCCCGCCGCCCAGGCCGCGCCGACCACGGCCCCCACCGAGGTGCCGGCCACGACGTCGGGCGTGAGCCCGCGCTCGGTCAACACCTCGAGCACGCCGACGTGGGCCCAGCCCCGCGCCGAGCCGCCCCCCAAGGCCACGCCCAGACGCGGACGGGACCCGCCCCGATCGGGGCTTGCGCCGTCGGGCCCGCGGCGATCGGCGTCGGTGTGGGTCAAAGGCACGCTCCGGACTCACGTCGACGGCCTCCCCGTCGACGCGTTGCGAAGGTACGGAATCGGCGCGCGGCGGCCCAGCCCGCGGGCCACCCCGGCGCGCTGGACGCGGCCCCCGGGCTGTCCTACGGTGACCTCGCCCCGGGAGAACCCGCGACGGAGAGGCCTCGATGTCCGCCTTGCACGCGCTGCTGATGGCCCTCACCACCCTGCTGCTCGGGTCGCCGGACCCCCTCGCCGACGACGAGTTGCTCGCCGCGCACCGCCGGCTGTCCACACCGAGCGCGGAACACGAGCGGCTCTCGTCCCTCGCCGGCGACTGGGTCTTTCGCAGCACCTACCGCACCGGACCGCACCGGGACCCGGTCGTCGTCGAGGGCACCGCGGTCCACGCGTGGATCCTCGGCGGCCGCTTCCTGGAGTGCCGCAGCCAGTCCGGCAGCGCCGCCGAGAAGATCGAGGGCCTGGTGCTCTACGGCTTCGACCGTCGCGTGCAGCAATACACCTTCACGGCCTTCGACACCCTGGGCACCTACTCGGTGACCGGAAAGGGACGCTGGAACCGGGCGACCGACAGCTTCGTGCTGCGCGGAGAGACCACGCTCGCGCCGATCCTGGACGGCAAGCAGAGCTACCGCATCGTCGTCAGGATCGAGGGGCCCGACCGGTTCGTGGTCGAGATGTGGTTCGCCTATCCGGGCGAGGAGGAGATCAAGGGCGTCGAGGCGGTCTACACCCGCGCCGGCTGAGCCTCGGCGTCCCTCGCCCTCAGGCGCGCAGCATGGTCAACACGAACTTGGTGCGCTCGGGCGCCGCGAGCGCGTGCGGGCTGTGTGCCGGGACGAGCACGGCATCGTGGGTCGAGACGGCGTGCACCTCGCCGGCGACGGTCACGTCGCAGCGCCCCTCCACGACCTGGATCATGGCGTCGAAGGGCGCGGCGTGTTCGGCCACCACCTGCCCCGCGTCCAGCGCGAAGAGCGTCACCGCGCCCGCGCCGTTCTTGACCAGCTCGCGGCGGGCGATGGAGCCCGCGCGATACTCGACCTGATCGGCCAACGGGCCCGACCAGGGCTTGCCCAGGACGATGCCGCAACCCACGCCACTGCTCCCGCACGAGACGCCGGGGCCCGTCCCCGGTTCGGCGAGCCAGCCTAACGATCGGGTCGTGGCCGCGCGCCTACGGCTCGCCCAGCAGGAACCAGAACGGGTACATGATCCCGCGCAGCTGCCCCTGGCGCCTCGCGCTGGCCACGGCCCGCCGCCGCCGGACGAGGTACTTGGTCTCGAGCATCGCGAGCATCTTGCTCATCTCGTCCTTGTCCATCCACACGCCGTGGGCCTCGCACACATCGACCACGATGTTGTGCTGCGTCTCCTGCGCCATCACCACCTGGCAGATCGGGCACGGGCGTTGCCCCTCGGGGACGACCTCGGCGTTGGGGTGAGCCGGCTCGGGGGGCGGCTCGATCAGGACTCGTCGCTTGCGCTTCATCGGACCTCGGGGCGGGACCGGCCTCCCCCCAGGGAGCGCCGCCGGCACGGACCGGCACCGCACTCGGTGGGATCGGGACCGTTCCGCTTCCGGGATCCGGGCCTTCGCCGTGGGTAGGTCACAGCGTTATCCTCCGTGGCATGGGCTTTCGACGCGCGCTGCTGGTCCTCGCTTCGGCGCTCGTGACCCTGGGGCTGTCGGTCCTGGCCGATCGGATCGTGGGCGCGACCATGCCCACCTCGCGCAGCCGGGAAGGCCTGATCTTCCCACCCGGCGCCGCCCTGCGCTACGACCTGCTCGAATGCTCCTTCTCGGTGCGGATCAACGAGCTCGGCTTTCGGGATCGCGAAGTCGGGCGGACCGCCCCGCCCGGGCGCGTGCGCGTGCTCGTCGTGGGCGACTCGTTCACGTACGGCTGGGGTGTCGAGTTGGCCGACTCCTGGGTCAAGCGTGTCGAGACCGCGTTGCTGGCCCAGGGGCTGGACGTGGAGCTCCTCGTGCTCGGCGCGCCCGGCTCGCACCCCGAGCACTACGCCGAGCTGGTCGAACGCGCGGTCCCCCTGCTGCAGCCGGACCTGGTGCTGGTCGGCCTGCTGCAAGGCGATGACCTGCGCCAGGGCGACACGCCCTCGGCGCGACTCGGAGACCAGCTCGAGTCCGCCGGCGTCGTCGGGCACGGCATCGGCCGGCTGGCGGCGCGCGAGCACACCGGCCTGGCGGCGACGCTGTGGCCGCATCTGCTGCGCCTCTCCTCGCCGCCGCTCCCCACGGTCTACACCGACCCCGACGTGGCCTGGGCCTCGCTCAACCTGACCTGGAAGCGCCAGGCCGAGGTGTTGCTGGAACAGCTCGGCGCCGATCAGCGCCAACGCTACCGGCAACTGCCCCGCAGCTGGCGCGAGGGCTTCGAGGACGGCCGCGTCCCGGTCTGGTCGGTGCGACGCCTGTTCCTGGAACCCGCCAACGACCCCGAGGAGTTGCAGCTCGACTCGGAGACCACGCGCCGCCGCATCGACCTCGCCGCAGGGCACCTCACGCGCCTGCGCGTGGCCGCCGAGGCCGGAGGGGCGCGGGTCGCGGTCTTGTCGGTTCCCGCCGCCGCGTACTGCCACCCGGCGCGCTTCACCGGTCTCTCGGACATCGGCACCGAGGCCGAACTGACCTCGACCGTGCCCGACGCCGCCGGCGCCGAGGCCTGCCGCCGCGCCGGTCTCGAATACCATCAGGTGACCGAGGCGTTCCGCGCCCTCGCCGCGCAGCAACCGCTCTACTACGCCGTCGACGCCCACTTCGACCCCGCGGGGAACCGCGTCTACGCCGAGCTGGTCACGCCGGTGATCGCGGAGCTGCTGGCCGACCTGGCGGCCGACTGACGGCACGTCCTCGCGCCGGCCCGCGTCGGTCCGCGTCGGTCCCTCGCGATCAACCGACGCGCACGCGGGCCTTGGCGTTGCTGGCCACGCGCTCGTCGGGCGTGAGCACGCCCACGAGGTTGAGCGGGTCGGCGGCCAGCACCTCGCGCGGTTCGGCCCGTTCGCGGCGACGCACCTTGCGCACCAGGGTGACCGCGTCGGTGAGGGCGTACTGCTCGCCATGGAACCCCGCCACGAAGCGTCCGCCGCGGATCTCGCCGCGGGCCTCGAGCGTGCGATAGACCCGCAGCAGGTCGCGCCACGGCACGGGCACCCGTTCCTTCTCCAGCACCTTGCGGAAGACGATGCCCCAGCGCCGGAGCAGCTGGCGCGCGACGAACTCGGCCGACGGGGGCTCAGGTTCTCCGCGAGGCATCAGGCTCCAGCGCCCGGTGGGCGTCGGCGACGTCGTGCGTCGGCGCCGGTGCGATCGCGTGGGTCCGAGCAGCAGCCGCAGGCCGGCGAAGGCGTCGCAGCTCGCGAGCCCCAGCCCGACGAGCTCGGACAACCCCTGATCCACCTGCGCCGGGAGCAGGCTGGCCGTGCGGAGCAGCTCGGTCGCGAAGCAGGCGCCGCGCGCCTTCAAGACGTCGTGCACCGCGCGCGCGTCGCCCTTGAGGCTCCAGACGTCACCCGGGATGGCGAGGCCGAGCCATTCGTCGAGATCCTCACGCGGGAGCAACGTGATCGGCGTGGAGCGGATCGAGCCGGTGCCCGCGCCCCACAGGCGGCCCCACGCGACCTGTCCTGACAGCGTGAGATCGTCGAGCCAGGCCTTGCGGTAGCCCGTCACCCGCGCGGGCAGGATGTCGCTCTCCCAGGCCGCGGCGGGCGCCTCGAACCCGGCCAGCTGCCGCACGACCTCGTACACGCCGGCCGGACCGCCGAGCCGGCGCCCCTCGTCGACGTGCTGCCAGGACAGCAGGAAGCGCAGCATGTCGGTGGCCGTGACGGCCTCGATCTCGCGGCGCAGCCGGTCCAGGGTGTAGCGATGCATGCGCTGGAGCAGGCGGCGGTTGCACCAGCCCGAGCGACCTTCGAACTTCGCGCGCAGGACCGAGCCCTCGGCCTCGAGCTCCAGCAGCTCCGTCTCGAAGGCCTGTTTCTCGCGATCGTCGTCGAGCAGCGGCCCGAGGATCTCGAGTCGGCCGCGCAGGATCTCCTTCGGGCTGCGCGGCGCCTCGACGGCGAACCATCGGCCGTCGGCGTCGCGCTCGACGCGCCCGGTGGTGGCGAGCCGGTCGAGCCAGGCACGCCAGCCGTTGTCGTCGATCTCCCGGTCGCTCAGGTAGCCACACCACAGCAGCGCCTCGTGCAGCTCCTCGGCCTCGCGGATCGAGGGCCAGGCCTCCTCGCGCACGCGCGCGATCGCCGCCGGGTCCAGCGTGGCCAGCTCCTCGGCGGTCCGTGGGTCGAGCACGCGCTGGAAGCGCACGGCCTGGGTGCGGCGTTCCTCGAGGGGCGCGTCGTCGAGGAACGCGTAGGGCATGGCCGAGAGGATGCCGTGGCTGAACGGACTCGGCTCGGGGACGTCGACGGCGTGGCGCTGGATGTCGCCGCTCTCCAGGCCGGTGAGCAGCGCCAGGAAACCGTCGACGTCCATGGCCTCGTTCAGGCAGTCCTCGACGGTCTGGCGCACCACCGGGTGGTCCATGGGCACGGGCAGGTCGCCGGCGGGCAGGGTCTCGCCGCAGGCCATGACCTCGGGGAACGCCGTGACCAGCAGGTCGTCGGCGCGCATGCGCTGCAGGGCGGGCGGGACGCGCTTGCCGCCGCGCGTGCGCGGCAGGATCAGCGACCGCACGACGTTCCAACGCCAGCGCGTCTGGAACATCGGCGCGGCCAGCAAGGCCTGGGTCAGCGTGTGCTTCGCGCTCTTGCTGTTGAGGAACTTGAACACGTCCTCCAGCGGGAAACTGTGGTGCGGGCCGAGGCTGATCAGGATCGCCTCTTCGTTGGCGGCCGCCTGCAGCTCGAAGCCGAAGCCGCGGCAGAACGTCTTGCGCAGAGCCAACCCCCAGGCGCGGTTGATGCGCCCGCCGAAGGGAGAGTGCAGCACCAGCTGCATGCCGCCGGTGTCGTCGAAGAAGCGTTCGAGCACCACGCGCGTCTGGGTCGGCACGGCGCCCAGCGCGGCGCGGCCCCGGGCCAGGAACCCGGCCACCTGTTCGGTCACGTCGGGCGAGCTGCCCGAGCGCGACTCCAGGAACGCCGCCATCGCTCGCACGGCGGAGGCGTCGTCGCAGCCGTCCGCGAGCGCGACGTCCATGGCCTCGATGGCCTCCTCGCGCAGGCTGCCGATGCGCTCGGACAGCTCGGCCGTGCGCGACGGCGCCTCGCCCAGCCAGAACGGCAGGGTCGGCGGCTGCCCGGCCGCATCGGCCACGCGCACGATGCCCGCCTCGACCTTGAGGATGCGCCAGCTCGTGTTGCCGAGCTGGAAGATGTCGCCGTGGTTGGCCTCCACGGCGAAGTCCTCGTTGAGCGTGCCGACGAAGGTGCCGTCGGGTTCCAGCACCACGCGGTAGTCGGCGTTGTCGGGGATCGCGCCGCCCGAGGTCATGGCCGGGATCCGCGCGCGCCGGGTGGCCAGCAGCCGGCCGCCCACCCGGTCGCGGTGCAGCATGGCCGAGCGCCCCGATGTGTGCAGGTCGAGGGCCGCCTCGAAGTCCTCGCGCGGCAGCTCCCGATAGGGCCAGGCGCGTCGCAGGCAATCGAACAGCTCGTCGGTGCCCCACTCGCGGCTCACGCAGGCGGCCACGGCTTGTTGCGCGAGGATGTCGAGCGCCGGGGGCGGCTGCGGCGTGCGGTCGAGCAGGCCCGACCGCAGGGCGTCCAGCAGGGTCAACGCCTCCACGGCCTCGTCGAGCGTGAGCGGGAACAGGCGTCCCCGGGGCACGCGGTCCATGCCGTGACCGGCACGCCCCACCCGCTGCAGCAGCGTGGCGATGGACCGCGCGGCGCCGACCTGCATGACCAGGTCCACGTCGCCGATGTCGATCCCGAGTTCGAGCGAGGCCGTCGCCACCAGCGCCGAGAGCGTGCCGGCCTTGAGGCGCTGCTCGGCCTGCAGGCGCGAGTCCTTGGAGAGGCTCCCGTGGTGGCAGCCGACCTTGTCCTGGCCGAGCTGATCGGTGAGCCGCGCCGAGAGCCGCTCGGCCAGCTTGCGCGTGCTGACGAAGATCAGCGTCGTGCGGTGTTCGGCGATGAGCGCGGCCATCTTGGCGTAGATCTCGCCCCACTGCTCGTGACTGCAGACCGCCGCGAGCGGCGTGTCGGGCACGACCACGTCCACGTCCATCTCGCGCAGGTGTCCGGTGTCGATCTGCACGCAGTCGCGCCCGGTCCCGACCAGCAGCCGGGCCACGTCCTCGAGGGGCTTCTGCGTGGCGGACAGCCCGATGCGCTGGAGCGTCGGGAGGCCGCCGGGAGCTTCATCGGCCGGACCGGCCTCGCCGTACCGGCCGCCCGCCTGCACGCGGGCCGAGTCGGCCACCAGGTCCTCGAGCCGCTCGAGCGACAGTGCCAGGTGGCTGCCGCGCTTGTCCCGCGCCAGGGCGTGGATCTCGTCGACGATCACGGTGCGCACCGTGCGCAGCAGGTTCCGCCCGCCGTTGCTGGTCAGCAGGATGTAGAGCGACTCGGGCGTCGTCACCAGCACGTGCGGCGGCTTGCGGATCATCTTCGCGCGTTCCGACGCCGTCGTGTCGCCGGTGCGTACGAGCACGCGCACGTCCGGCAGCGACGGGTCGCGCTCGCGCAGCTCGGCCAGCGGCCCGGCCAGGTTCTTCTGCACGTCGTTGGACAGCGCCCGCAGCGGGGACACGTAGAGGATCGACGTCGCGTCGGGCAGGTCGTCGCCCTGCTGCAACAACCGGTCGAGGGCCCACAGGAACGCCGCCAGGGTCTTGCCGGTGCCCGTCGGCGCCGCGATCAGCGTGTGGCGCCCCGCGGCGATGGCGGGCCAGCCCGCGACCTGGGGCGGAGACGGCCGGCCGATCTGCTCCCGAAACCAGGTGGCGACGGCGGGATGGAAGCTGGACAGGACCATGGCGAGCCAGTGTGCCGCCCCGCTGCGGGACGGCCAAGCCCGGAGCGAGGGCGCCTGCCCGACTCCCGCCAGCGTGGCGTCAGGAGCCTCCAACCGCTCGCTCGGCCCGTTCAGCCCCGACCGGCGATGTTCCGGGCCGGTCGGCGAGCGGGCCCGACCCTTGGTGCGATCATCCCGCGTCGGTCGAGACATCCACGACCATCCGGCATCGACCCGCCACGCCCTCGCCCCCGAAGGCCGCTTGCCCTGCGGTAACATGGAGCCGGGCCTGATGTCTTCAAACCCGCCGAACACACCCGGAGAGCCCCGATGCATCTCGCAGCCCCCCTCGCCCTCGCCGCGGCCCTTCTGGCCGGCTCCGCCGTCGCCGCCGACGGCGACTCGCTCGGCCCCGGCAGCCGCGCCCCGACCCTCGATCACGTGGAGTGGCTCAAGGGCGAGGCGGTCCCCAAGTGGCAGGAGGGCCGGGTCTACGTGCTCGACTTCTGGGCCACCTGGTGTGGCCCGTGCAAGGCCTCGATCCCACACCTCAACGAACTCGCCCGGACCCTGCGCCCGGAGGTGAGCGTGATCGGCGTCGCCGTCGCGCCGCGTTCCGGCCAGGTGCCGACCGACGAGTTCGTCGCCGACGCGGGTGACGACATGGACTACCTGATCTGCGAGGACATCGACGGCATGACCTGGGAGGGCTTCATGGCGCCGGCCGGGCGCAGCGGGATCCCCACCGCGATGGTCGTCGGCAAGACCGGCAACGTCGAGTGGATCGGTCATCCCATGGTCGGCCTCGACGAGGTGCTCGAGCTGGTGCTGGACGACAAGTTCGACGCCGAGGCCTTCGAGGCCGAGCGCAAGGAGCAGCAGGAGCAGGTCAACCGCGTGATGGCGAAGTTCTCCAAGGCCCGCGAGTCCCTGGACTGGGCCGCCGTCGCCACCCTCGTCGACGAGGTGCTCGAGGCCGAGCCGCGCTACGACAGCCTGCTGCTGCAGAAGCACCTGGCCCTGCTGGAGCTGGGTCAGCGCGCCGACGCCATCGCGCTGGGCAAGCAGCTCATCGCGGATCGCTTCCACGACCGCGCCGGTGAGCTGAACACGCTGGCCTGGATGCACGTCGATCCGAACGGCGTGCTGCCCGCCACCAAGCTGCCCGAGCTGGGACTGGCCGCGGCGCAGCGCGCCGACGACATCGCCAAGCACGAGAGCCCGGACATCCTCGACACCCTGGCCCGCGCCCACTTCGTGCTCGGGGACGTGGACAAGGCGATCGAGTTGCAGAAGATGGCCGTGGACCTGGCGCCGGCCGCCCTGCGTCCGCAGCTGACCGTCGCCCTCGAGGAGTACGAAGCCGCCACGCGCTGACGCGTCGGTTCAGCTCTCGGGTTGCATCGGGACCTCGCCCCACGGCACGTGCAGGGTCGCGGTGGCGAGGTCCACGTGCATCGGGAGCGCGTCCTCGCCGCGGGCAGCACCGCGCACAGCCCCGCCGTCGCGGCCGCCGTCGCGCCCGAGGCCGGGCCCCATGGCCACGGTCCACGCGGAGTCCGCGAGGGGCCAGGCCACCGGATCGCCGGCCGCGCCCCGCGCTCCGGCTCGCGCCGCGGGGAGCGCGCCGCCGACGGTGAGGCGCAAGTCGGCTTCGCCGCTCGTCGAGACGGCCACGGGGACGGGCTCCCGCGTCTCGATGAAGCTGTGTCCGCACGGGTTGAGGTGGATCGGCCGGCCGCCGTCGGCGTCCGCGGGTCGGCCCAGGAGCACCACGCTCCGGCCCCACCAGGCCCGATCGGCATCGAGCGCCAGGGCCACCACGACGTGGTGTCCGGCCAGCCCGGGTGGGGACAGGCCGCGCCGCCGCCGGCCCCGGTTGCCGAGCAGATGGTGATCGACCTGCTCCCACCACCAGCCCAGGCTGCCACGACCGGGCGACACGTGATGCAGGCGTGTCGGCCGGCCCCAGCCGAGAACCACGAGGCGGCCGTCGCCTGCGCCGCGCACGATCACGCGTTCCAGGCGCGTGAGGCCGTACAGGTCGTCGCCGTCGGCGAACACCGGTGTCCAGCCGGCCATCCAGGGGCAGCGGCGGAGGGCTTGCAGCGGGAGGCGCGCGGGCGGCGGGACGGCGACGGTCGCGCCCGCGCCGATGTGGAACGGGACGAGCGCGGACGTGCGCAGGTCCACGAACTCCTCCTGGACGTCCTGAACGGGTTGGCCCTGCAGGGACAGGAAGACCGTCGCCGCCCGACCGCGGCAGGCGAGCAACCCCGCGCTCGGATCGTGGAACAAGCTCGCGCCCGTCGCCGCCACGCCCGTCGGCGCCACGCTCGTGGGCGCCACGCTTGCCGGCGCCCTGTGCGTGGTCGCCGTCGCCGGCGCCGTGAGGTCCGAGGCGATCGCCCAGGCCAGCAAGCCCGCGGCCCAGGCGTTGTAGACCGACAGGTGCATGTACGGGTCCCAGCCACCCTCGATGCCCGTCGTCCTCCGGGCGTTGAGCGCGAGCAGGCCGTCATCGCGACGACGGGATTCGGCGTCCTCGACCAGGGCCAGCAGGCGGCGCTCCCAGATCGGGCGATCGTCGTCGTTCGAACCGCGCCAGGCGGCGAGCAGCGCCACCAGCGCGCAACCCGTCCCGAAGAGCGACTCGGTGGAGCGACCGAAGGCCGCGAGTGACCCGGTGTCCTCGTCGAGGAAGGCGCTCATCCACCGCAGGGCCATGCCGAGGCCGTCGGTGAGGATCGCGTTGCCGGGCAGGCGCGGCGCGAGCAGGGACAACAGCAGCGTGAACTTGGCGTGGTAGGCGAGCGGGGTGGTCAGCCGACCGCGGGACGGCGCGGCGGGATGGTCGATGAAGCCGCCGGCCTCGGTGAGCCAGGCATGGCACGGCGCGGTGAAGCCGGCCAGCGCGGCCAGGACGCGGCGGGGGTCCGCCTCGAGGACGTCGCAGGTGCGCGCCAGCAGCACCCAGTTGTTGCTCGGGTGTCGGCTGTTCGTGCCGGCCGCGACCAGGCCCTCCGCAAGCCGCCGCGCATCCTCGGCGCGCAGCGCGGGTCGGCCCTCGTCCGTCGCGCCCCGTCCGGTCGCGCCCCGTTCCGTCACGCCATGCGGCTCGCGCTCGCCGAGGTGCTCGCGCAGCAGCAGGAACGCCAGGCGCTGGAAGGGAAGGTGGCCGCGCTCCGTCGCCGGCCGGGCGAGCCAACGATCCACGAGGGCGCGCCAGCGGGCGTCGTCGGGGTCCGCGACGGCGAGGGCCACCGCGGCCCAGATCGCCCCGTAGTGGTCGGCCGGGCTCTCGGCTCCGTCGACCGCGTCCCAGAGCACGCCGTCGTCCCGCACGGCGTCGCCGAGGGCGCTCGTCGTGCGCGCGACCAGGACGCGCAGGGCCTCGGGCGCGCTGCCCGTCAACGCGTCGACACCGCCCGGCGCAGGATCGCCGCCAGGGATTCGGTCAGGTGCACGCCGTCGTAGCAGTCGATGGCGGCACGGTCGGGCGTGACCGCGATCCGCCCCGCGACCAGATCGCGGACGAAGGTCTCCATCTCGACCGCGACGCCGTTGCTGTTGAGGTCCTCGACGAGCGTCGCCAGCCCGCTGGCCTCGAGCAGATCCCAGGCGTCACCGCGCGGCAGCACCGCCAGGATCGGCTTCTCCGGCAGCAGGTAGTCGTACACCTTGCTCGGGATCCAGTGCCAGCCGTGAGGCGGGACGACGTAGAGCAACGCGTCGGCCGCAGCCAGCTCACCGGGGATGCGGTCGGCGGGCACGCGCCCGACGCGCTCCGCCAGACCGCCGTCCACGAGCGACTCGGCCAGCGCGGACGACTTCGGGTCCATGGTGCCGAGGAACCTCACGACGAGGCGCTCGGGCAGGGTCGGGTCGCGCACCAGGATGCGCTTGAGCCCCGCGAGGAAGTGCTCACCCCCGTCGTAGACGTGGCCGGTGTAGAGCAGCACCTTGCGACCATCGGCGCGGGGCGTGCCCGTGCTCACGGCCGCGCGCCGCTCGGGGTCGAAGCCATTGGTGATCACGGCGATCTTGTCCGCGGCCAGCCCGGGGAACGTGTCGAGCAGCATGCGCTTGTTGCCCGGCGTGTTGGCGACGATGAAATCGGCGTCGCGCATCACACGCGTCTCGAGCGTGTGCTCGATCCGCTCGTGAACCGGCGTGGGCCACCGGCGCTGCGGGTTGTTGCTCCACGGATCGCGCAGGTCCACCACCAGCGGCAGCCCGAAGCGGCGCTTGAGCGCGCGGCCGATGAGATGCGTCGAGTGCGGTGGTGACGAGCAGAAGATCACGTCGAAACGCCCGGTGGCGAGCAGCTCGCTGCCCTTGGCGATCGCGCCGGGCAGCCACGCGATCTGGCGATCGGGAAGCCAGGCGACGTTGGAGAGCACGGTCTTGGCGGCCTTCAGCGCCACGCGACCGAGCAGCGGGTAGCCGGCTGCCGCCAGGGCCTTCTCGGCGCCGGCGAGGGTCAGGCCCGCCAGCATCGGCGCGGTGTGGACCACGGCACGGCCTTCGACCTCGGCGGCGAGCGCGGTGTTGTCCCGGGACTCGGGCGGGTTCCCCACCGTCAGCACCTCGACCGCGATGTCCGTCGGCATCGACTTCACGAAGCGCGCCAGGCGCATCGACCCGGTGGTGCCCAGGGGCGGGTAGTGGTACGTGATGAACAGCGCGCGTGCCGTCGGGCGGCCGCCGGGCACGCCGGGCCCACCCTGACCCGCTTCGGCCTGTGCAGAGCCTGCCTTCACGCCGTCCTCGACCGACACACCGACCACGTCGTCGTCGTCTCCTCGCCGTTTCACCAGAGTCCCGCCCGTCCGTCATCTTGCCAAAGGCCCGAGTCGGCCCCATGACCGGGCCGTCAAAAACCGGCATCCTTCTCGGCATGGGAACCCTGAACCGTGAACAAGGCTGGGCGCTCCTCTGCGAGTGGACCCCCAGCGACGCCCTCCGCCGCCACGCGCGCTCGGTGGAGATCGCCCTGCGTGCCGCGGCGCTCCACTACGGCGAAGGCACCGACGACGGCCTGGACGAAACCGCCCGCGTCGAGCGCTGGGGCCTGGCCGGGATGCTCCACGACGCCGACTACGACTCCTGGCCCGACGAGCACCCCCAGCGCATCGTCGCCTGGCTGCGCGAACACGACGAACCCGAGCTGGCCCACGCGATCAGCGCCCACTACACGCAGTGGGGCGTGCCCTACGACAGCCTGCTCGACAAGGCGCTCCTGGCCTGCGACGAGTTGACCGGCTTCATCGGCGCCTGCTGCCACGTGCGCCCCGGCGGGATCGCCACGCTCGAGGCCAGGAGCGTGGTCAAGAAGCTCAAGAAGAAGGAGTTCGCCGCGAAGGTCGAGCGTCACGAAGTGCACACCGGCGTCGAGCTGCTCGGCGTGGATCTGAAGGAGCACATCGCGTTCCTGATCGACGCGCTGCGGCCGCACGGCGAGGAGCTGGGGTGGCAGGGGCAGGGGTGAGACGTGCGGCGTCCGTTCGGGGGGAGGCGTTGTCGGCGGAGGTCGCAGGCCGGTCGCCGCCTCCGAACGGGGCGGCGAGACGACGCTGAGGGTCAGGCGCGCGAGGCCGCCCCGGAGTCGGCTGCGACCGGC
>JAJDER010000110.1 GCA_029259725.1 Planctomycetota bacterium
TCCCCGACCCGCGGCGCGCGGCGCAGCTGGTCGATGCCGAAGTAGGCGCGCAGGCCGGCGTCCAGGTCATCGGCATCCGTGGCCACCTCGCGGAAGTGGTCGATGGCGTGCCGCTGCTGCTCGATGGAGTCGTCGGCGACGAGCGAGGCGGGCCGGGCGATGTCGTAGCCGAAGGTGGCGAACAGGGCCAGGGCAGCCGCGGCGGCGGTTCGGCGGACCATGGGCAGGATCGCGGTGGGCTCGGGAGCCTCGTTCGAAGAGGCCCGGGCCAGCACGCGGTCCGTGAAATCGACCGTGGGCAGGGCGGCGGGCTCGGCGGCCAGCACCTCGCTCAGCAGCACGAGGTCGGCGGCGGCGGCGGCCACTTCGGGGTGCTGCTCGGCGTAGGCGCGGGCGCGCCGCTCGAGCTCGGGATCGACCGGGCGGCGGTCCTGGAGTCGCGAGAACACGGCCAGACAGGACTCGTGGTCCAGCGGTTCCCCAACGTCGTTCGGGTCTTCGGGGAGGGTCATCTCAGGTCCTTCTCGATGATCGCGCGCAGCTTGCTCCGCGCGCGGAAGATGCGGGATTCGACGGTGCCGATGGAGACGTCCAGGATGCGGGCCACCTCTTCGTAGCTGTGGCCTTCCATCTCGCGCAGGATGAGCGTGGTGCGGAACGGCTCGGGCAGCTTCTGCATCGCCTCGCGGACGCGGGCGCGGAGATCCTCGCGTTCGAGGTCCTGGAGCGGCGTGTCGACGGGAGAGGGCGGATCGAAACTCTGGTTCTCGGTGTAGGCGTCCAGCGAGACGGCAGGACGCCGGCGACGGCTGTCGAGCCAGTCGCGCGCGGTGTTGACGGCGATCCGGTACAGCCAGGTGAAGAGCGCCGAGTTCCCCGCGAAACGGTCGATCGCCCGGAAGGCCTTGATGAAGGTCTCCTGGGCCAGGTCCTCGGCGTCGGCATGGCCTCCGGCCACGCGGGCGACGACGGTGACGATCCGATCCCGATAGGCATCGACGAAATCTCTCTGGGCGGCTGACTCGCCGGCGCGGAGGCGCTCGACGAGGACACGGTCCTCCTCGTTCATCTCGGCCTCCGCGGCGACGGCGCTTGGACGGGACCGGCCCGAGGCGTCTTCCTGGAGCGCGGGCGCGGGGGCGCGCCGGAGTCAGGCTCCGGGCCCGTTCTGCCCGAATTCAGGCTCTCACAGCTGAAACGAGGGGCTCGCCGGGCGGCCGCCGGCGTCGGCACGGGGATCGCGGATCCGGCCGCAACACTCAGCTGCCAGGGTCCGGCTCGCGCTGGCCCTGCGGGTCGCGCGCCCTGTCCTCGGGCAGATCGTGGCCGAGCTTCTCGCGCTTCGTCGCCAGATAGGCCTGGTTGTGCTCGCAGGGTTCCATCTGCAGCGGGAGCCGCTCGGAGATCTCCAGGCCGTAGCCCTTCATCGCGTGGTACTTGGCCGGGTTGTTCGTGAGCAACCTCAACCGGCGCACACCCAGGTCCCGCAGGATCTGCGCCCCGACGCCGTAGTCGCGTACGTCCACCGGCAGGCCCAGCGCCTGGTTGGCCTCGACCGTGTCGAGCCCTTCGGTCTGCTGCAGGTGGTAGGCCTTGAGCTTGTTCGCCAGGCCGATCCCGCGACCCTCCTGCTGGCGCATGTACAGCACGACGCCTTCGCCGGCCCCGTGCACCTGGCGCAACGCCGCCTGGAGTTGGCTCCCGCAATCGCAGCGCAGCGAACCGAAGACGTCGCCGGTCAGACACTCGCTGTGCACGCGCACGAGGATGGCCTGGTCGAGTCCGTCCTGGGTGCTCGGGTTGAGATCGCCCCGGGTCACGGCCAGGTGCTCGCTGGCATCTTCGCGCGAGCGATACAGGTGGGCGCGAAACTCCCCGAACTCGGTCGGCATGTCCACGCTGACGACGTGCTCCACCAGCCGCTCGGTCCGACGCCGGTAACGGATCAGGTCGGCGACGCTGACCATCCGCAGACCGTGCTTCTGGGAGAAGGCGATCAGGTCCGGGTAGCGGGCCATGGTGCCGTCGTCGTTCATGATCTCGCAGATCACGGCCATGGGACGAGCATCCGCCAGCTTGGCCAGATCCACGGCGCCCTCGGTGTGGCCCGCGCGGCGCAGCACGCCGCCGGTCATGGCTCGCAGCGGGAACACGTGCCCGGGCTTCACCAGGTCCTCGGCGGTCGTGTCGGCATGCACGGCGACCTCGATCGTGCGCGCGCGATCGGCGGCCGAGATGCCCGTGGTCACGCCCGTCGACGCCTCGATCGAGACCGTGAAGGCCGTGTTGCGGCGCGAGGTGTTCTTCTCCACCTGCAGCGGCAGCTCGAGCTTGTCCGCGAGGGCCTTCTCCATCGGCAGGCAGATCAGCCCGCGGGCGAAGCGTGCCATGAAGTTGACCGTCTCGGCCGTGCAGTGCTCGGCGAGGCAGACGACGTCACCCTCGTTCTCACGGTCCTCATCATCGACCAGGACGATCATGCGGCCCGCGCGCAGGTCTTCGAGGACCTCGGGGATGGTGGCCAGCGGGTCGTCGGTCACGGCGTGTCTTCCTCCTCGGTGGTCGGCGCGCCGGCCAGGCCCTCGACCACCTCGGGGGCGTCGTCCTTGACCACCGGCGAGACCGACGCCAGCGCGTCGTCCGCCTTGAGCGAGATCAGGCGCACGCCCTGGGTGTTGCGTCCGATCAGCGAGACCTCGGCCACGGGCGAGCGCACGACCTGGCCGCCGACGGTGATGTACATGAGGTCCTCGTCGGGGCCCACCGGGCGGACCGTGACCACCTCGCCGTTGCGTTCCGTCGCGCGGATGTCGATCACGCCCTGCCCGCCGCGACCCTGGACCGGGTAGTCCTCGAATTCGGTGCGCTTGCCGTAGCCGTGCTGGGTCGCGGTCAGCAGCGTGGCGCCCTCGCGCACGACCGCCATGCCGCGCACCTCGTCGCCGGCCTTGAGGCGGATCCCGCGCACGCCGCGCGCGGGTCGGCCCATGACGCGGGCGTCCTCGGCCTTGAAGCGGATCGAGCGGCCGTCCTTGGTGCCGAGCACGACCTGGTCCTCGTCGTGCACGATGGTCACGTCGATCAGCCGGTCGTCCTCATCGAGGCCCACGGCGATGATGCCGCCGGCCTTCGGGCGCCGGTAGTCGGACAGGGCCGTGCGCTTGATCGTGCCCTTGGCGGTGGCGAAGAGCAGGTAGCCCTGGTCGAAGTCGCGCACCGGGATCACGGCCTGGATGATGTCGCCGGCGGGGAAGTTCGGCAGCAGGTTCACGACCGCTCGACCGATGGCGGTGCGGCCGAGATCCGGCAGGCGCCAGACCTTGAGCCAGTGCACCTTGCCCGAGTTCGTGAAGAACATCAGGTAGTCGTGCGTGTGCGCCATGAACAGGCGCTCGATGAAGTCGCCCTCGCGGGCGTCACCGCCGCGAACGCCGGAGCCGCCGCGCCGCTGGCTGCGGTACTGGTCCATCGCCATGCGCTTGACGTAGCCGTTGTGGCTGAGGGTCACGGCCACGGCCTCGTCGACGATCAGGTCCTCGTCGTCGATGTCCTCGACCGGCATGCCGATCTCGGTCTGGCGCGGCGAGGTGTAGTCCTTCTCGATGCGGGCGAGGTCCTCGCGGATCAGCGTGTTGACCCGCTCGGGCGTCGAGAGGATGTCCAGGTAGTCCGCGATCTTCGCGGTCAACTCCTGCCACTCGGCCTCGAGCTTCTCGACGTCGAGCTTGGTGAGCGAGCGCAGGCGCATGTTGACGATCGCCTCGGCCTGCCGCTGCGACAGCTCGAAGCGACTGCACAGGTTGGCGATGGCCTCGTGCGCGTTGCCGGCCGCGCGGATGATCGCGATGACCTCGTCGATGTGGGCCTGGGCGATGCGCAGGCCTTCCACGATGTGCAGCCGCTCGCGCGCGAGACGCAGCAGGTACTCGGTGCGTCGGCGGATGACGACCCGCCGGTGATCGAGGAAGTGGGTCATCATCTCGCGCAGCGAGAGCGTGCGCGGGCGCATGTTGACCAGCGCGATGTTGATGATGCTGACCGTCGTCTGCAGCTGCGTGAACTTGAACAGCTGGTTGAGCGTGACCTCCGGGTCCTCGCCCTTCTTCAGCTCCACCACGATGCGCATGCCTTCGCGGTCGGAATGGTCGATCACGTCGTGGATGCTCGTGACGCGATCGTCCTTGACCAGCTGGGCCATGGCCTCGATCAGGCTGGACTTGTTGACCTGGTACGGGATCTGCGTGATGACGATCTTGGCCCGGACCCGCTTCTCCTCGTGGAAGCACTCCGCGCGGCCGCGCAGGATCGCCGTGCCGCGGCCGGTCTCGTAGGCGCGCCTGACGCCGTGCTGGCCGCAGAGGATGCCGCCGGTCGGGAAGTCCGGACCCGGCACGAACTCCATGAGCTCCTCGAGCGACAGCTCGGGGTCGTCGATCAGTCGCGTCAGCGCCCCCACGATCTCGCGCGGGTTGTGCGGCGGGATGCTCGTGGCCATGCCCACGGCGATGCCGTTGCTGCCGTTGACCAGCAGGTTCGGGAAGGTGGACGGCAGCACCGTGGGCTCGTCGCGCGAACCGTCGTAGTTCGGGACGAAGTCGACGGTCTCCTTCTCGATGTCCTCGAGCAGGAGGCTGGCGCCCGAGGCCATGCGCGCCTCGGTGTAACGCATGGCCGCCGGCGGGTCGCCGTCCACCGATCCGAAGTTGCCCTGGCCGTCGACCAGCGGCACGCGCATGTTGAAGTCCTGCGCGAGCCGGACCAGCGTGGGGTAGACCACGCCCTCGCCGTGGGGGTGGTAGTTGCCCGAGGTGTCACCGGCGATCTTGGCGCACTTCTTGTACTTGGACCGCGGGCCCAGGTTCAGGTCGTTCATCGCCACCAGGACGCGGCGCTGACTGGGCTTGAGCCCGTCGCGCACGTCGGGCAGCGCCCGAGACACGATGACCGACATCGCGTAGCTCAGGTACGAATCCTTCATCTCCCGCTCGATCAGGACGGACGATTCGCGGGGGGTGCCGGGGTCGGCCATGGACACGTTCCGGGGCAGCTTGTGGGGGCTCCGCGGGGCGTCCTGGAGGGACACTCCCGCACCCAGCCATGATCGCCTTTCAGAGCAACTTTTTCAACGCGTGGGAGGATGTGTAAGATCTTGCCCCACCGACGTTTAGGCGCCCGCCGCACCTCCCGGGCCGGCCCTCCTGACGAGGCCCGGCACCGACGCCTCGCCCGACCCTCACGGACACGCGATGAAGCCCGACGAGAAGGCCATGCTCGAAGCCGTGTTCGAGGGCCACGAGGGGGCGTTCGAGGCCTTGCTCGATCGCTACCGGGCGCTGATCTACTCGGTCTTCTACGGGCCGCCCTTCGACTTCCCGAACGACTACGTCGACGACCTGTACCAATCGTTCGTGATCGCCCTGACGAACCGGGACTACCGCAAGCTGCGCGCCTTCGAGGGCCGCAACAACTGCTCCCTGGCCACCTTCCTGCAGATCGTCGCCACGCGTTTCGCCTTGGATGAGCGCCGCAAGTGGATCCGCCACCCCCGCGGCCGGGGCCTGGCGGGACGGGACGACGACGAACTCACCTACGAGCACGAGGACCCCGACGCGGTCCGGCCCGACGAGCCGATGCTCGACCAGGAGCGGCTCGACACCTTCCACAACCTGCTCTTCTCCCTCGACTGGAAGCGCATCTCGGCGGTGCTGTGGGTCTTCAAGGGCATCACCCGGGAGACCATTGCCGAGGTCATGGCCACCTCGCGGGCCAACATCGACGCCCTCTACAAGCGGGCCAAGGATCAGATGGCGGACCTCTTCGCTCAGGGCGCCGGGGTCTCGCGGACCCGCCAGCCGGACCCCGCCGTGCTGACGCCCGAGGTCCGGGCCTACCTGGAAGCCCTGCTCCCCGTCTCCAACAAGACCATCCACGAGGCGCTGCTCAAGCCCGGAGCCAAACGCCATGCCCTGCTGGGCCTGGTCCTGGCCGGATACCCGCGATACATGGCCTCCAAGGCCGAAATCGACAAGCTGTCGGGGTCTCGGGATGCGATGCCCGAGTGCCTGCAAGTGCTCGAGGAGATGGCCCGCCACGCCGGGGTGGCTCCGGGGGCCCCGCCGCCGGTCGGGTCCCTGTCAGACGAGCAGGGAGGCCCCGTCTCTCCTTCCCATCACGACGGATGAGAACGGACCCATGACCCACGACATCGATCGCCTCTTCGAACTGCGCGGCCAGCGCGCTCCTCGATCCGAGCCGGCTCCCGGCAGTCCCTCTGACGAGACTCTCGCGGCCTACGTCGACGGGCTCCTTCCCCCTGCCCAGCGGCGGGTGGTCGTGAACCAGATCCTGGCCTGCCCGGACAGCTTCGAGGTGGTGCGCGCGTTCGTCGATGCGGTCGGCATGCGCACGACGCCCGCTCCCTTCCGTGTGGTGGGCCGTCTGCTCCAGCGTGGCATCGAGCTGCTCAACGCCTTCGAGCTGACCCTCCGTGACCCCGATCAGGGTCGCCTGGTTCCGGCCCTCGGCGCCCTCCGCCGCACCGACACCGGCGACGGCGCGGTGGCCGAGCTGCTGCACATCCGCGGCCCCGGCTCCGGCCTCGATGAACTCGAGGTCCAGATGCAGACCAACGGCACGGCGCGCCTCGTGATCCGCTGCGACGCCCTGCCCGACCTCGGGGCCGGCGAGATTCCCTCGGTCGTGTTCGAAGTCGATGGCCAGCCCCGCGAGAAGCGTCCGTTCACGGGCGAGCCGGTTGCCTTCGCTCCCCTCGGCGTCGGCCAGTTCGACATCCGGCTCGTCGCCAAGGCCCCGGGCCAACCGGGACGCACCCTCGCGGAAGCCTCGGTCGACCTGATCGGCTGAGACCCGCACGACCCCCGGAACCCTCGGGACCCACGACGACCGATCGCTGAGTCAGCGGTCGGTCGTCTGCGTTGCGGCGAGCAACACCGCCCGGGCGCGCTCCACCGCCAGCCGGGCGCCCTCGGGATCCAGGGCCGCGTCATGCAGCACGGCCTCGACCATGGCCAGGCGCCAGCTGCGCATCCCGCTGATATCGATGCGCTGGAGGATCTGGTCGCAGCGCTGGAACTCGCTGTGCAGCGCGAGCGGCTCCATCAGGGCGGCCAGGGCGAGGTGGAGTATCGGGTGATCGGGATCTTGGTCGGCCGCAGCCGCGTAGGCATCGGCCTCGGCCTCGAACGCCTCCCAGTCGATGTCACCGAGGACGTCCACGGCGAACTGGTTCACGTGGGCCAGGTGGTAGCTGTAGCGAGCATGTCGGGCCAGCCCGGCGAAGAGCGCCGGAAGCGGCCGTGGTTCGACGCGACCTCCCGCGAGGACGAGCGAGAGCCTGGCACTCGGATCCAGCACTCCCTCCACGGCAGCCCACCCCGTCTCGGAAGCGCGATCGGCGACGACCGGACGGCCCCGGTCGTGGACCACCTCGTCGGCAGCGAGCCGCGCCATGCCGGCCCCGTCGAGCAACAGCATGGCCGCCAGGTCATCCGCATCGACCAGCCGCGAGCGCCAGCCCTGATGCCACGCCAAGGGGAGGCGGGCTTCGACCTCGTCGACGGACGGGCGGCCCGCGGCGTCGATCCAGCCGAGCATGGAGAGGAACGGCGGATCCAGCTCGCGCGCCTCCAAAAACGCGCCGCTGCGATCCCCGAAGACCGCGCCGAAGGCGGCCAGACGCGCCGAGATCGCGCGCTCCCCGAGATCCGACGTGTCGATTCCGACGAGACACCGCCCCCCGGGCGCGAGCCGATCGGCAAGACGCTGCAGGTGCGTCTCCGTCAGCTGAGCGTCGGTGTCCGGCCATGCGGCGCGTCCCGGCACCACGAGGATGGTGTCGAAGAGGTCGTCGGGCGCGAGCGCCGTCACCGCGCGAATCGGGTCGGGAATCACGCGACCCTCGAACCCCGACAGTCCGAGCAGGTCGAACAGCAAGAGCACGAGCGCGCGGTAGTGGGCCTCGTCGTGGCCGCGCAACGGGCTCGCGACGACGGCTGAGTCGGCCAGCCCCGCCGTGGTCAGGTCGGCCGCCAGGAGTTCCGACCCGGTGCCCGCGACCAGCACGCGGCCGGGACGCACGAACAGCCGCGCGAGGCGACCGAGGCTGCCCTCGGGTCCGACCGCCGGGTGCCCCCCGTGCAGCGGCACCCCTGACGCGCGCATGCCGTAGTACCGGCGCAGCCCGCCCTCCACGAAGTCCTCGGTGTCCGCGCTCGGCTCGGCGGGCTCCGCAGCGTCGGCCGGGGGCACCGGCAGCAGCGGGTCGCGGCCGATGAAGGTCTGGTCGTAGGCCACCAGCCCCTCGGTGGAGCTCGTCCCTCGACCCGGTGTCGAGAACATCGAGGCGTCGAGCATGATGTTGCGCTGGAAACCCTCGGCGCTGTACTCGCCCGGGCGACGGATCTCATCGAAGCCGGGTTGGTCAGCCAGGGGGCGCATCCAGAAGGGCAGCGCCACGACGGGGAGGAGCAACCAACCCAGGCGCGGAGCGAGGGACAGGGGCGCCGCGAGCACTCCGGCACCGCTCGCCGCGAGCAGCAGCGCCGCCGGGCCGTACGTCGGGTCGGCCTCGATCCAGGACTCGCCCGCCAGGCCCAGCGCCACGCCGACGGTGAACGGACCGGCCGCCCCGCCACGGAAGCCGCCCACGGCCAGGCCCAGCGCCGCCGCGACGAGCCCGGACGTACTCAGCACCCACATGTCCCAGTCCAGGAGGAAAGGCGCCCAGCCCTCGGCCAGCGCGCGCCAATCGCGGAGCTCCCGCCCGAGAGCGACGTGCCCCTGGTCGAGGTAGAGACCGAGGACGTCCTGGGTGGTCAGCACCGCCGCGCCCAGGCCCAGACCGCCGAGCGCCACGAGCACGCGAGCACCGAAGCCATGACCCGCGAGCACGCCCGCGGGCAGGGCCACCAGCAGGGCCAGCAGGAGCAGCGTGGCCACGATCGACGAGTCGTGACCGGGCGCCGGCTCCACGTACGACGGAAGCACGCGAGCGACGACGACGACGAGCGTGGTGGTCGCGAACCCCAGCACCAGGGCCGCGGGCGAGGCCGACACCGGCCGGTCGCCGACGGCATCGGCCTCGGCCTTCACCTCGTCCGCGTCGGGACGACGTGCCCAGGCGCACAGGGCCAGCACGCCTGCGACGGCCACACCCAGCACCGGCCCGGGGACCCGACCCAGCATCCCGGACAGGACCGCGATCTCCCCCAGGGCCCAGCCGGCCATCAGCGCGACGGCGCCACCGCGCAGCTGACCCTGCAACTGCCGCCCGAGCAGGAAGGCGACGGGCCCCAGCGAAACGCCGGCCGCGGCGAGAGTGCCCGCCTGTCCCGACCCGACCGCGCCCTGGACGAGGTCGCGCAGAGGACCTTGCAGCGGGACCAGCAGCGCAACACCCAGGGCGTCGGTGAGCGTCGGGTCCCGCGGCCGCCACCACAGACCCGCGCCGAGCCCGAGCGCGAGCAACGCCGCCGCCCAGGAACCCTGGCTCGGCCCGAGGTCCACCGCGGCCCCAAGCGCCAGGGTGCGCAGCAGCACGACCACGACGGCGACGGCCAGCAGGCGCATCACGAGCGTGGCCAGGTGCCGTGGAACACCAGCTGGGCCGGACCGCTCAGGAAGGCCTCGGCGGCGCCGTCCCAGCGCACACCGAGCGTGCCGCCCGGCATGTCGACACGCACGCTCTCCCCCGCGACCCACCGCAACCTCGAGGCCACGACGGCGGCCGCCACCGCGCCGGTCCCGCACGCGCGGGTCAGGCCCGACCCGCGCTCGAACGGGCGCACGACCAGGTGATCCCGGCCCACCACGGCGACGACGTGCACGTTGGCGCCGGCGCCCAGCCGCCCATCCTCGGCGAGCCGCGCGCCGTGCGTCGCCAGGTCGAAGCGTGCCACGGCATCCGGGTCCGGCAGCCGCACGACCAGATGCGGGTTGCCCACGGACACCGCGAAGGCCACGTCGGGATCCGCGCCCCAGACCTCGCCCAGGGGCAACGCGGCCAGCCCCTCGGCGCCCGGAGACCGCTCGACCGGCACGTCGGCGGGCGCGAACGACGGCGTGCCCATCCCGATCTCGACCTGGTCGACATCGAGCAACCGGCCCACGCGCGGGCCGGAGGCGGTCATCACGGCCACCCTCTCCGCCGTTGCCCGACCGCGCTCGACCAGGTAGCGCACGACGCAGCGCAGCCCGTTGCCACACATGCGTCCTTCGCTGCCATCGGCGTTGAAGATCCGCATCGAGGCGGCGAAGTCCTCGCCGCCCTCCTCGAGCAGCAGCACGCCGTCCGAGCCGATGCCGCGATGCCGGTCGCTGACCGCGATGGCCAGGTGCGCCGGGTCCGGCACGTCCTGGACGGTGGCATCCACCAGCACGTAGTCGTTGCCGGCGCCCTCCACCTTCACGAATGCCAGACCGTCGCTCACCCGCGCACTCTACGAAAGCGACGTGCACTCGCGCGACGAGCACTCAGCGCCGCGGAGGCCGACCCCCTTCGGAATCCGGGTCGTCGCCCCGGTCACGCCCGTCGGTGGGCCCGGCCGCGCCCTCGGGGCCGGCGGCGTCGTCGCTCTCGCCGCTCTCGCCGATCCCGACGCCCTCGACGGTCTCCCGCGTCGGCGCCTTGCGCTCCTCGAGCACCATGGCATTGAGGTGCCGCTCGAGCTGGGCGTGCGGCAGCTTCAGGAATCCGTCGATGCGGTCCGGCGACACGTCGAGGTTCGCCAACACCGCACGCACGTGCGGGTCGAGGATGCGGCGCACCGCGCGCTGATCGTCCACGTCGTACGCCTGTTGGAGCCGACGCCGGGACTCCGTGTCCTCGTTCAACCGGCGGTCGACGAGTCGCCCGACCGGGCCGAAGAAACCGCGCTCACGGCGCTGCTGCCGCGCGCGCTCCTCGGTCTCCAGCGGGTCGAGATGGCGCAGCTCCCTCGCAAGCTCGGGCTGCCCCTCCTCGATCCACATGAGCAGCTCCTGCTTGCGCAGCTTCAGGCAGTGCTGGTAGAGCTCGTCGGGGTCGAGGCCCAGGAGCGCGTCTCGCTCGGCCTCGGCCAGCAGGCCGCCCTCGACGAGGCTGCCGAGGAAGGCGCCGATGCGTTCGCGGTTGAGCTGCTGCAGGGCGCGTCGGGCTTCGGCCGGGTCGCCGGCGCCCGCGCGGACGCGGGTCCGCACCACGCTCACGGCGCGCTGCAGCTCACCGTGCAGGGCGTCGAGCAGGGCGGCCGGGTCCACCGGGCCCGCTCCCTCGCTGCTCGCGCCCGGCGTGGCCCGTGCACGAATGCGCTGCAGGGTGGACCAGCGCGCGACGAGACGCTCGCGCCCGATCTCGGTGTAGGCCTGGTAGCGGCTCCACAACGCGCGGTAGCCCTCGCGCTTCTCCACCGACATGCTGCTCCAGCGCTCGTAGTTGCGGAGGAACTGCTCTTCATCGGGCACGGTGAAGGCGTCGGGGAACGTGGCCGCCACCAGGAACAGGGTGATCAGGCCGAGCAGGGAGGCGCGCAGGATCATCGCCCGACCTCCCCGTCGAAGGCCTCGAACACCTCGACCTGGTGCGCGAAGTCGAGGTCGTCACCGTTGGCCTCGAGGAAGTCGAGCTGCTCGAGCAGTTGCAGGTGCCCGACGATGCGCCGATCGGTCTCGTCCAGGGTCACGATGACCGCGTCGTCGGCGCGGTCGAACCAGGCGAAGGCCGCCACGGCCACGAGCACGCCGGCGGCGAGCAGGCCGCCCACCCGTTGCGGCCAGGGGATCGGATCCCGGCGCCGTTCGCGGTCGACCGCCTCGACCGTGCGTCGACGGAAGACGGCCGAGTCGCTCTCGTGGGCCGCGCCGTCGGTGCCGACGCCCGCGATGTCGAGGTCTCCGAGCAGCGTCCAGGCGCGCCGATGCTGGGCGACCTGCCGTCGGGCCTCGGGGTCGGTGGCGAGCCAGGCCTCGACCGCCGCGCGGGCCGGTGCGTCGAGCTGGTCGTCCAGGTACTCGAGGAGGCGGATCTCGTCGTGTTCATTCATCGGTGTCGTCTCCGAGGATCGGGAGCAGCTGCTGGCGGACGTTGTCGCGCGCCCGCCAGAGCAGCGACTTCACGGCCTGGAGCGTGAGCTCCATGACCTCGCCGATCTCCTCGTAACTCATGCCTTCGAAGCGCGAGAGCAGGAGCGCCCTGCGCTGGGTCTCGGGAAGTCGTTCCACGGCGCGGCGCACGAAGGCCGCCCGTTCGGTCAGTTCGAGCTCCCGCAACGGCGTGGCCATGTTCTCGTCCGGCGGCACGATGCTCGGGCCGTCCTCGTCGCGCGTCGGCGCATCGAGGGACAGCGCCTTGCGCCGGTTGCGGTACTGGGTGTAGTTGACGCACGTGTTGAAGATGACCCTGTGGAGGAAGGTCTCGAACTTCGCGGTGGGCTGATACCGCTGCCGCGACCGGAACAAGCGCAGGAACACCTCCTGGGCCAGGTCGTCGACAGCGGCGCGATCCATGATGAACCGCCGTACCGTGGCTTTGACGCGGCCTTCATAGGTGCTGACCAGCACTTCGAACGCCCCCTGCTGATCGGCCGCGACGGCCATCATGATCTCGCGACCGTCGAGGGCAGCCGTCACCGGGTCTTCTCTCTCGGGGGGCTCGGCCTCCGGGGAAGCCGAGGCGCGGTCAACCGGAGCGGCGGGACCGAGTTGCGATGCCGGGGGCGACGCGGGCGAGGAAATCTCCGGCGGGCGCCCATCGGGCTCGGGCTTCACCGCGCCAGGCCGTTCGGTTCCAGCCATCGCGAGCGCTCCCAGGGCCAGGCCAGGGCGAAGGGCCGCCCCAGCACACGCTCCCGTTCGACCGGCCCGAAGAAGCGGCCGTCCCGGGAGCGCGCTCCATTGTCACCGAGCAGGAAGATCTCGTGGGGTCCGAGACCCAGCGGGCGCAGGTGATCCGGCGCTGACGCCGTCGCGAAGCCGCCCTCGTCGGCGTGGTGCGCGTCGCGCAGGACGGTGACCCGGCGCAGGGTCCGCGGGCCGCCCTCCACGCCCAGGCCCGGGCCGTTGACCAGTTCCCCGCCGGGCGTCTGCCGTCGGTTCTCCGCGTAGTCGTAGGCGAGCACGAGTCGGCCTTGGACGAACAGCCGCACGCCGTTGTCGACGTTCCAGATCAGCACCTCGTCACCGTCCACCAACCCGGGGAAGGTGGGGTCCTCGGCCACGATGCCCGCTCCGTTGTGACTCAGCGAAGCGCCGCCGCGCTCGGCCGCCGCCAGATGGGCCTCGAACACGTCGGCGCCCTCGCGCAACGCCAGCCGCAGGTCGCCGTCGCCCGGCCCGATCTCCAGTCGCAGCGCCGTGTCGCCGACGGGTTCGTTTCCGCGGCGGCCGTCCACGCCGTCGTCGATGACCACGCCGTAGCGGGCCAGCGCCGGCGTCGACTCGCTGGGGATGAGCTCGAAGCCCTCGTCGCCCAGGCGGCGCAGCTCACCGGGACCCATCCAGGCCCAGGGCATCCCCAGGAACGTCGTGTCCATGACCTCGATGAGCAGCGACTCGATCAGCGCGTCGGGCTTGCGCGCGATGACGAGTTCGCTCTCGCCCGCGCCGGCCGCGCCGATCCAGACGTCGCCGTCGCGCACGGCGACGGTCTCGCCCGACAGTCCGACGACCCGCTTGAGCACGGCCTCCGCGGCGGCGGCGATCTCGGCGTCGAAGCTGCTCTCGAGCACGACCACGTCCCAGCGCTCGAGCGGATCGCTCTCCCACGCGTCGCGCAGCACGAGCAGCCGGTCACCTTCGATGTACATCGGCTGCATGGACGCCGACTGCACCTCGAAGACGCGCAACACGAACCCGCGCAGGATCAGCGGCGGGAGCACGATGGCGAGCAGGAACCACGGCCAGGTGCGGCGCTGCTTCCGCGCCGGCGCCTGCGAGGACCCGGCTGCGGGCACGGGCGCGGGCCCAGGCGCGGGCACAGGCGCGGACGTGGGAACCGAGGTGCTCACGGGACGACGAGACCGAGCGAACCCATCAACGTGACCGCGACCCAGAAGTAGATCACGTAGGCGGCCAGGTCGTTGAGCGTGAGCAGGAAGGGGCCGGCGGCATAGGCCGGGTCGACCTGGATCTTGTGGCACGCGAAGGGCACCAGCGTGCCGGCCGCCGCCGCGCACAGGATCGCGCAGGGCAACGCCGCGCCGACGATCACGCCCAGCCCGGCCATGGTCGGATGCGTCATCCCCACCAGCACGCCCACGATCGCGCCCGACGCCACGCCGATCATCAACGCGAGCAGCATCTCGTCACCGAGCACGCGGCGGGGCCGGGTCGGATCCACTTCCCCCGTCGCGAAACCGCGCACCATGATCGTCGAGGATTGTGTCCCGACGTTCCCGGCCATCCCGCCGATGAGCGGGATGTAGTAGAGCAGCATCTTGTAGGCGGTGGCCTTGTCGCCACCCACGTCGGCCACCGAGCGCACGAGCTGGTCCACCTGGGATGCGAACCAGGTCCGTTCGATGAACTCGAGCAACAACCCGGCCAGGAAGGTGCCGAAGAGCGTGATGCTCAACCACGGCGCCCGCGCGCGCAGACGCGCCATGACCGTCTCGGTCATCGGGTGCGTCACGGCCGTGCCGGCCATGCGCATCATGTCCTCGCTGGCCTCTTCCTCGAGCACGTCGATGATGTCGTCGACGGTGATCACGCCCTTGAGGTGCCCGGCCGCGTCGACCACCGGGATCGACGTCAGGCCGTAGTGGTCCACCAGGCGCGCGGCCTCTTCCTGGTCCTCGTCGACGCCCACCGAGATGACGTCGGTGTCCATGAAGCCGCCCACGGTCGTCTCGAGGTCGGTCGTGAGCAGGTCCTTCAGCGACACGACGCCCACCAGCCGCCCACCCACGTCGACGACGAAGACCGTGCCGATCACCTCGGGCTGGTCGGCCGCGCCCACGTGCATGAGCGCATCGCGCGCCGTGGCCGACGTCTCCACGGCCACCACGTCCGTGGTCATGACGCCACCGGCGGACTCCGGCTCGTAGCGCTGGAGCTGCCGGACCTCGTTGCCGTGCTCTCGCTCGAGCCCCGCGAGCACGGTGGCCTGGGCGTCTTCCGGCAGATGCGCGACGATGTCCGCCGCGTCGTCCGGGTCCATCTCGTCCAGCAGGCGCACGAGCCGCTCGCGGGTCAGGCGCGGCGCCATGTCCTCCTGGACGTTCTCATCGCTGGCCGCGAGGACCTCGGCGGCCTTGGTGTCGTCGAGCAGGCCCAGGACCAGATCCCGGGCGTCCTCATCGAGGGCGCCCAGCGCCTGGGCGATGTCCTCGCTGCGTGCCTGCCCGGCGGGCAGGGAATCGTGCAGCTGACCCTGCTCCAGGGTCTCGATGAGCTTGTCGATCTCGGCCCGATCCATGGGCTCGTCCTCAGCGGCGAGGTGCGCGGTTCGGCCGGGAATGGCCCCTGCGCACGATGCGGCTCGCACAGGGTAGCCACGCGCCGTCCCAGGCTCCACGCGCGGGGCAGGGTTACCCTCGAGGCTGGCGGGCGTAAGTCGACGTGCGCCCCTCACCTCCGCAACCCTCGCCTCACCAACCGCGACCGCCATGCCCCCCGACGGCAAGACCTCACTCCGGCAGCTCCTCGACGCCCTCGACGCCGGCGCTGATCGTCTCGATCGGCTGCTGCCCGACCGGCCCCGGGACGGACTCTTCTTCGGGACCCTGGAGCGCGCCGGGTTGAGTGAACCCGAGGTGCGCCTGGTGCTCACCGCCCTGGCCGCGCGCCTCGACGGCCGCGCGGAGCTGACCGGCGCCGACCTCGTCGGCCGCGCCGCCCGCGGCAGCGCCGATCGGCTCGAACTGCTGGCCTCATTGATCGCGACGCGTCGCCTGGCCAGCCGCGGACTGCTCGTGCCCGAGAGCCTGCCCGCGGACACCGCCGCCGCGCTCGAGACGCCGTACCGGCTCGCCAGCCACCTGTTCCGTCAGGCCGGGCGTCTGTTCTCGGGCGAGACCGAGGAGGCTCGCGCGCCCCTCCCCACGGGACCCTACGCCAGCAACACCGAGACCCTGGCCGACCTGCGCCGACTCTCGCTGCTCTATCGCCAACGTGCCGCGCGCCTGTTCCACCTGGACCCCTGGTCCGGCGCCGGTCTGGAAGTGACGGACGGGGCCGGCGAACTCCTCGCCCGCGCCGAAGGCGAGGAGCGGCGCGTGCGCGCGCGCATGCAGGCCACCGAGCCCGGCGACCGGTTCCCGCTGCTGGTGTTGGCCGCCCAGCACGAGCTCGACATCGACGCCCTGGTGATCCTCGTCACGGTGCTCTTCCAGGAGCTGGTCGAGGGTGTCGGCGCCGTGGACGCGGTCGACCTGGTCAAGCTGGTCAGCCGCAGCGAGGCCGATCTCGTGCGCCGCCGCGCGCTGCTGCGTCCACTCCAGCGCAAGGGCCTGCTGCGTCTCGAAGGCGCCTACGCCGGCAAGGAGCTCACGGCCGACGCCTCCCTGCCCAACGGCGTCGTCGAGGGCCTGCTCGGCCACGCCGCCGGCATCGACGCCGACGAGAAGCTCGACTTCCACGGGTACCTCGAGCAGCTCGACAGCAGCGACGCCTTCTTCACCGAGCTCGATGGCGGCGAGCCCGAGGCGTAGCGGCCGTCAGGGCTGCACGGTCACCGCGACGGCGTTGGAGCTGGACCAGCCGCCGGCACCGGTCGCCTCGCGCCAGACGAACTGCGCGGCCAGGGTCAGCCCCGCCAGCGCGGGCTCGTCGGGGACGGCCGCCGGCACCTGGGCATAGCCCTGCGCGTCGGCGGAGACGGGCACGCGGAACAGCGGGGCCTGCAGGTCGACCCACAGCTCGACGCCCAGGGTCCGGATCGGAGCCCCGGCGACCTCGCCGATGAGCAGGAGACCCTGAGCGGCCGAGGCCGGCGCGTTCGAGCAGGTGAAGGCGAAGTCGGACGCGCCCACTCGCGGCTGCGCGATGACGCCCAGGGCCAGCGGGCCCGACACGCCGGGCGTGGACGGGCCCAGCTTCTCGATCCCGACCGGCAGCAGGTCGAGCTTGGCGATGAAGGTGTCCCGCGGCCCCAACAGGTCCGACGCGTAGGCGCCGGGCGTGGTCGGGAAGTCGTCCCCCTCGGTCGACGCAGCGACGAGGACCTCACCCTCCGGACCGAGCCAGAGCGCGCCGCCCTCCAGGTCGATGAACTCGTCTCCGCTGCCGCCGAGGTAGGTGGAGTAGGCCAGCGTGGAGCCGTCGGGCGTCAGCCGGGCGACGAAGGCGTCGAGCTCGAACGACGGCCCGACCTTGGTGGTCTGGAAGGCACCGTCCGTGATCGGGAAGTCGTGCGAACCCGTGGTCCCGAACACGGTGATCGTCCCCGAGCCGTCAGTGGTGATGCGATCGATGCGGTCCGGGGCCCCGCCGCCCAGGAAGGTCCCGAACTCGCGGCTCACCAGGTCGGGCGTGAACTTCACGATCCACGGGTCCGAGAACAGGAACGTCGTGTCGAAGGCCCCCGGGGATGGGGTGAACTCCGAGGCGGCGGCCGCCCTGCCGGCAACGTAGACGTGCCCGCCCGCGTCCAGGGCCACGCCACCCAGCTTCTGGCTGGCCTCGATCGTCGTCGAGGCAAGAAGGCTGCCCCCGTCGGCCGCGAGATGGGCGAGGTACCCGCCAAGGGGCTCCTGGCTCCAGGTGGACGGCGTCGTCGGGAAGTCCTCCGAGCCCGTCCGGCCGGCGAGGAACACGGATCCGTCGGGCGCGAGTGCGAGACCCTCAACGCTCTCCAAGCCCGATCCGCCGAGATAGGTGGAGAAGAGCAGCTCGTCTCCGGAGGACGCGACCTTCGCGACGAAGATGTTGTCCTCGAGCCCGGACGGCGGCGTCTCCTGGAACGCACCGGGCGTGGTCGGGAAGTCGAGCGCGGAGGTACAACCCGCCACGACCACGTGACCGTCGGCGTCGACCGCCATGCGCGTGATCGAGTCGCAGCAGTCGGTGCCACCGAGGACCGTGGACCAGAGCAGTTCGCCTCCGTCGGCGGACAACCGACAGATGAAAGCGTCCAGGTTGTTGACGATGGGGTCGAACGCGCCGGCCGTGGTCGGGAAATCCGGAGATGCCGTGAACCCCGCGACGGTGATCTCGCCGCCGGCGTCGACGTGGATGCCCACCGGCTCCTCGTTCGCGTCGCCTCCCAGGTAGGTGGCGAACTCGAGGTCCGAGCCGTCCGCGGTCAACCGGGCGATGAAGACATCCTGGCTGGGCGGGCTGCCGCCTCCGTGCTCGAGATCGAACGCTCCGGGCGTGACCGGGAAGTCCAGCGAGTAGGTGACGCCGGCCAGGTAGACCGCTCCGTCGGGCCCGACCGTGATCCCGTAGGGGTCGTCCGCGCTCGTGCCGCCCAGGAGCGTGGACCACTCCAGGCCCGGGTCCACGACGAGCGGACGCGTCGGGTCGACCAGGTCGACCTCGAAACCGTAGCGCTGGTCGTCGTCGATGCGGAAGCGGGAGGGCACGTCGACGCGACCACCGTCCGCCAGCACCTGCCACGATCGCGGCCGGGGTTGACGCAGCGTGGTGTCGCCCGCCGCGATGAGCAGGTCGCCCTCCCTGGTCAGCTCCAGTCCGTCCCCGCCCTCGCAGCGGACCCTGACGTCGTCGAGCGCGCGCGGATCGGACAGCACGACGTCGTAGATCGGTCCGGACCGCCCCCCGCGCACGTGCACGTCCACGCCCGGGTAGGCCCCGCGGAGCATGACGCGGTCAAAGCGCCGCGCCGTGACGGGGTCCACGCCGCCGGATCGAATGAAACGCGCCGGCCCCGGCCGTGGTCCGATCCCCTCGACGCGCGCCGAGGAGTCGGCACCCTCAAAGACGAACGAGACCGACGGGGCGTCCGCGACGCCGTCGTTCCGCACGACCAGGCGGTCCGCACCGACCCACATCGTCGACCCGCCGTTCTGCCACGCGAAGCGCGCCGACTCCGACCACTGCCCGCGGTTCTCGATGAAGGCTGGCCCGAGGGAACTCGGCAGCGTGGCGGACACCGGATCCACGACGCGGGGTCGGTCGCCCGCGATCCACGGCGGGGCCGCGACGCCCACCGCCACGATCACCAGGAGCGCGGCGGTGGGCCAGAGGAGGCGGCGTCGTGGTTCGCGGAGCATCTCAGTCCAATCAGGCCCAGGCGATGACAAGCCCGTTCCACGCAAGACGCGTGATCTCGCTCTCCCCTTCTCGTTTGTCCCCGTTCGGGACCGTGACCGGAGGCTACCGCACATCGCAGGAACCGTCTTGTCGCCCTGCTGCCGGCGGCGCGCGAAGGACAAGTCGCTGACGCCCCGACATCAGCGTCCGTACACTGGTCCCTCGACGCAGCGCGACCTCGATCAAGCGATCCGGCTCCCGCGGCGCCCCCACCGAGGACAGCCATGACCAATGCCGAGCCTTCCCGCGAAGACCTCGTCTACGACTGGAACACGGTCTCCGAGATCGCGCGTCCGCCGCACGAGATCGAGTTCGACGACGAGACCCTGCGCGACGGCCTGCAGGGACCGTCCATCGCCAACCCGACCATCGAGCAGAAGATCGAGCTGCTGCACCTGATGGACGGCCTCGGCCTCGACACCGCCGACGTCGGGCTCCCGGGCGCCGGCCCGCACGTGGTCGCCGACGTCACGCGCCTGGTCGAGGAGATCCGCGACGCCAGGCTGTCGATCACGCCCAACTGCGCCGGCCGCACCATGATCGCCGACCTCAGGCCGGTGGCCGAGATCCAGCAGAAGACCGGCGTGCCGATCGAGGCCTGCGCGTTCATCGGCAGCAGCAAGATCCGCGCCTTCACCGAGGACTGGGACATGCAGCGCATGCTCGGGCACGTGCGCACCTCGCTGAAGTTCGCGAAGGAGGAAGGCCTCGCGGTGATGTTCGTCACCGAGGACACCACCCGCGCCCACCCCGACGACATCCGCGCGCTCTACGGCGCGGCGCTGGACGAGGGCGCCGACCGCCTCTGCTTCTGCGACACCGTGGGCCACTCCACGCCCGACGGCACCCGCGCGCTGATCGAGTTCGCGGTCAAGCTGGTCGAGGAACGCGGCCGCACCGGTGAGGTGAAGATCGACTGGCACGGCCACATGGACCGCGGGCTCGGCGTCTGGAACAACATCGCCGCCGCCCAGGCCGGCGCGCACCGCATCCACGGCAGCGCGCTGGGCATCGGCGAGCGCTGCGGCAACGCGCCCATCGACGTGACGCTGGTGAACATGAAGCTGCTGGGCTGGATCGACAACGACCTGCACGGCCTGGCCGCGTACGTGAACAAGACCAGCGAGTTCACCGGCGTGCCCGTCCCCGGTGGCTACCCGGCCTTCGGCAGCGATGCGTTCGAGACCGGCACCGGCGTGCACGCCGCCGCCGTGATCAAGGCGCTCCGCAAGGGCGACGAGTGGCTCGCCAACCGCGTCTACTCGGGCGTCCCCGCCGACGACTACGGCCTGGAACAGAAGATCCTGGTCGGTCCCATGAGCGGGAAGAGCAACGTCATCTACTGGCTGGAGAAGCACGGCTATCCGGCCAGCGAAACCCGGGTTGAGAAGCTCTTCGACGCCGCCAAGGCCAGCAACCGGAACCTCGCCGACGAGGACCTGCACGGGTTGGCCAGGTCGATCCAGGGCGACACCGCGGAATCCGTGGTGGAGTATCCGTAGGAACCCGCTGGGGCGCCGGACGTCGCGCCCGGGAGGATGGCCGTGAACAGGCACGCCGCGATGACGCGCTCACCCCGCTCCCCGGTCGTGCGGGCCGCCCTGATCGGGTTGCTGGTCGAGGCGCTGCTCATGCCGGTCTGCTACGGGCTCGCGTCCGCGGGTCAGCTCGACGGGTTCTGGATCCTGCGCCTGGTCGCCTTGATCGCGCAGATGCCGGGGGTCCTCGTCGCCATGCCGTTCGCGCCGCAGTTGGGCGTGCCGGCGGCCGTCGCGGCCATGGGCGTGACCCAGGCCGTCCTCTGGGCCTGGCTCACCTACCAGGTCATCGGACGGCGACGCAGCACGCGCGGGTTCGCGCGCCGCACCACCACGCGTCTCGACCCCGCCGGCCCCGGGCACCGGCCGGTCCAGGCTGGCACGCAGTCGCCGGCCCTGCACGGCGTGCCGGCGAGTTCGTGGGCGCGTTGCATCATCCTGGGTGCGCTGGTCGCCGCCGTGACCCTCGCCCTGGCCGAGTTCATCGAGCCGCTCAAGTTCTCCGGCTTCGACGCCGCCGGCTCGTCCCGGATGGCCGTGCTGCCGCTCCGCTTCCCGGGCAACCTGTTCGCCGTCGGGCTGGGACTCGAGGCGGACGACCCGACCGCATTCCTGTTCATCGTGCAGACCCTCTTCTGGGCCGGCGCGTGGCGCTGGCTCATCTCTTCGCGCGTGCGCGGCTGAACCGGCCCCGGACCGGAGCCCGGTTCAGCAGACCACGCCCAGCTCGCGGAAGAACGCGATCGACGCGCGCGCGGTCGAGACCGGGTCGTGGTCGTGGCGCGGGAGTTCCACCGAGGCGAGGCCCTTGAACCCGACCGTGTCGAGGGCCGCGCAGACCGGCGCGAAGTCGATCTCGCCCTCGCCGAAGAGTCTGTGCTCGTGCACGCCGCCCGCCGAATCGTCGAGCTGCACGCCTCCGATCCGGGAGCCGACGGCCACGACCGCGTCTTCGGGCGGCGCGCTCTCGGTCACCGGGAGGTGCCCGATGTCGAGCATGACCTTCAGGCTGTCGCGATCGAGCGCGCGCAGGAACGCCAGCAGCTCCGCCAGGGAGGCGACGGCCATGCCGGGTTCGGGCTCGAGGCACACGGTGACACCCGAGTCCGGCGCGTGATCGAGCAGCGCCGTCGCGCCGACGCCGAGGCGCTCCAGGGAGCGCTCGAAGGACTGCCCCTCCGGCGCGCGTCCGGCCCAGAACGAGAAGGTCTCCGCTCCGAGCGCGAGCGCGATGTCGAGGCAGCGGCGCAGCAGGTCCAGGCGGCGCTCGGCATCGACGGGCTCGTCGAGCAGCGTCGGCCAGTGCTTGCGTCTCGCGTCGAGGATGAAGCGCGCTCCGGTCTCGATCGCGACACCGAGATCCAGGTCTCCCAACAGCGAGCGCAGCGCGACGAGCTCACCTGCGCTGGTCGTGAACGGGTTCAGCTGCAGCACGTCGGGCGTGATCGCGATGCCCGAGTAGCCGAGTTCGGCCAGGATGCGGCAGATGTCGTCGATGCGGTGTTGCGGGAAGCCGTTGGTGTTGTAGCCGAGGCGCAACATCAGTCGGTGCGTGTCACCACGCTGCGTCGCCAGGCTTCGTCACCGCCCTCGACGAACACGAGCGGCGAGCCGGTCGGGGCCAGCCCGTGTCCCGCGCCCTCCTCGGGTTCGAGGGCGCAGACCGAGTAGATCAGCCGCCCGCCCGGCGCGAGGTGACGGCGCGCGTGCTCCAGCATGGCCGCCTGGCGCCCGGCGAAGTTGGCGAAGGACTCCGGCCGCAGACGCCAGCGCGCTTCGGGGCGGCGACCCAGGACGGCCGAGTTGCTGCAGGGCGCGTCGAGCAGGATCGCGTCGAAGCCGCGCTCGGGTCGCCCCGGCGGCGGGTCCGTGCTCCCGAGTTCGTAGGCACCGATGGTGATCGTCGCCTCCAGGCCGAGCCGGGCGACGTTCTCGACCAAGCGCTCGAGGCGCTGCTCGTTCGCATCGGTGGCCACGACGTGCGCGAGACCCTCGGCCAGTTCGCCGAGCTGGGTGGCCTTCCCGCCCGGCGCCGCGCAGGCATCCCAGACGACCTCGCCCTCGCGCGGTGCGAGGATCGCGCCGGCAGCCATCTGCGAGGGCTCCTGTACCGTCGCCAGGCCGGCGCGGAACGTCGGCGACCCGAAGACATCCTCCTGCCCGCGCCTGAGTTCGACGGCCCGCAGGCCGGGCAGCGGCCCCGCCACGATCTCGCAGCCGACGCCGTCCCGCGCGAACCTCTCCGCGAGTCCCTCGGCGTCCACGCGGCCGAGGCGCGGGCGCAGCACCAGCGACGCGGGCTCGTTGTTGGCCGCCATGCGCGCGATCACGACGTCCTCGTCTTCCCGCGCGAGCCAGCGTTCGACCAGGAAGGCCGGGTGACTGTAGACCGCCGCGAGGTGGCCGATCCGGTCCCGGTGCGGGTCAGGGAAGACCTCGCGCGAGAAGAACGTCACCGTGCGGCCCGGGCGCTCGAGGCGCTTGCGCGGACTCGCGCCGCCGCGGTCGCCCTGGATCGGGACGCGATGACTGTCGCGCTGCACGGCGCGCAACACGCCGTTGACGTAGGCCTTCTGGCTGCGCAGGCGCAGGGTGTCCACGCTCTCCGACACCGCCGCGTGGGGCGGGATGCCGTCCATGAACAGCGCTTGGTACAGCCCGATGCGCACGGCGAGTCGCACCGGCGGATCGAGCTCGGTCGCGGGTCGGCCCCCGTAGGCGTCGTGGATCGTGTCGAGCGTGAGCTGCCGTCGAAGCACGCCCAGCACGAGCTCGCGCACGAAGCGCCCGTCGTCCGGCCTGAGCAGCGAACCGGCGAACTGCCCCTGCTCGGTGGCCTGGAGCACTTCGAGGGCGCGACGTCGCCCCTGGGTGCCGCGCGTCGGCTTCCGCGCGGTGCCCTTGCGGGACGCCGCACCGCGATGCGTGGACTCGCGGCGACCGCGCCGAATGGGCTTCGCGTCTCCGCGGCGAGGACCACCACCGGCGGCCCGCCCGCCTGAGCCCGAGCCGCGCTCGGCACCACCACCCCGGTGTCCGCCGCCGCCTCCCCCGCGAGCCGCCACGTCAGGGACCCATCCGCAGATCGGTGGTCAACGGGAAGCCGCGCAGGAACGCCTCGGTCTCCATCGGTTTGCCGCCTTCACGTTGAAGTCGCGTGACCTTGTAGGCACCGGACCCGCAGGCGATCAGCAGGCCCTCGGCATCGAGCACCTCTCCGGGGAGGTGGCCCCGGACGCAGGGTACGGCTTCGCCGCCGAGAAGCTTCAGTCGTGAACCGTCCGGCAGGCAGGTGTACGCGCCCGGTCGTGGCGTCATGGCGCGCACTCGGCCATCGACTTCCCGGGCCTCGTGCTCCCAGCGGATGCGCCCGTCATCGGCGCTGAGCTTGCGCGAACGCGTGACCTGGGACTCGTCCTGGGGGGTCCGCCGCGCATCGCCTCGGGCCACGGCGTCGAGCACCTCCTGCAGCAGCTGGGCGCCGGTCTCGGCCAACTCCTCCAGCAGATCACCGGCGGTCTTGCCGCGCGTGGGCGTGCTTCGGCTGGCCAGCACGTCGCCGGCGTCCATGCGCTCGACCACGTCGATCACGCACACGCCGGTCTCCGCATCACCCGCCATCAAGCTCGCCTGCACCGGGGCCGCCCCGCGCCACCGCGGCAGCAACGAAGGGTGGATGTTGACGCAGCCCCAGGGCCCCACCGCGCGCACCGCGGCTCCGAGCTTCTGCCCGAAGGCGACGACCGCGACCAGGTCGGGCTGGGTCGAGGCCAGCCACTCGAGGCCGGCCTTGTCGTTCACGTCGTCGAGCTCCTCGGCGTCCAGGCCGAGATCGGCACAGCGCGCCGCGATCGGCGTCGGGCGGGCCCGGCGTCCGCGCCCGGCCGGCCGCGCGGGTTGCGTCCCCACCGCGACCTCGTGCCCGCGGAGCATGAGCTGCTCGAGTGTCGGCAGCGCGAAGTCGGCCGAGGCCAGCAGCGTGACCCTCATCGCCGGCGCGCCTCGTCAGGGCCCCGTCGGGGTCAGACCGAGACGCCGAAGGCCTTGCTGAACTCCGCCTTGAAGTCCGCGGCCGTCTTGCCGCCACCCACCAGGCGACCCTTCTCGGCGCCACCCTGGAACAACAGGATGGTCGGGATCGCGGTGACGCCCATGTTCATCGGCGTCTGCGGGTTGGCGGTGATGTCCATCTTGCCGATCTTGATCGTGCCGGCGAGTTCCACCGAGAGGGCCTCGATGGTCGGCGCGATGGCGCGGCAGGGCGCGCACCAGTCGGCCCACAGATCCACGACCACGGGCAGGTCGGAGTCGAGCACCTCGGCCTGGAAGTTGTCGTCGGTGAACTCGGGCACGTTGCCGGCCATGGTTGACTCCACTCTCTGTCGCGACACTCGGTCACGGGGCTTGTGTTCGTGGGCGCGAGATCGACCGGAACCCGATCGGGTATCGATGCGCGAGGCCGCCCCAGGATGCCGTGGGGCGCAAGACGTCACACGATACCGTCCTCGCCGGATGCGGCCAAGGGGCCCGGGGTCGCCTCGACTCGCCGCGCGGGCCTCGACGGGGCGACCTGCGCGGGTTCCGGTTCCGCGTCCGGATCCGGCAGCTCCTCGCCGAACAGCGCCGCCAGCCGGCGTTCGTCGCGATCCTGGCGCAGTCGCACGACGATCTCGCCGCGCGCGGTCTCCTGATCCGCCACGACCTGCCCGGTGCGGATCAGCTCGAGCAGCGAGAGGAACACCGGGAACACGGCCTCCTTCCCGCCGGCGCCGAGCACCAGCCCGCGGAAGTCCCACGAGTCCTGCTCCAGCAGGCGGGCGACGACGTCCTTCATGAACTCGCGCAGCGGCCGCTCGCTGTCCAGGGCGTGGAAGGTGCGCCGCAGGCCGAGCTCTTCCACGAGTCGCGCGTAGGTACCGACCAGGTCCCACAAGCCCAGGTCCTCGAGCTCGGGATCCGGCGCGTCGGGCACATCGTCGACGCCACGCGCCCAGCGTCGATGGCGATCCTCCGACCGTCGTCCCAGCTCGAACGCCAGCGACTTGTACTTGCGGTACTCGAGCAACTGCAGGATCAGCTCGTCGCCCGGGTCGAGCTCCTCCGCCAGGTCCACCTCCTCGCGCGGCAGGAGCGTGCGCGACTTGATCAGCATCAGCGTCGACGCCATGACCAGGAACTCACCGGCCAGGTTGACGTCGAGGGCCTGGATCGCGTGGATCGCGGCGAGGTACTGATCGCAGAGCCGCGTCAGGTCGACCTCGACGATCTCCAGCTCCTGCTCCCGGATCAGGTGCAGGAGCAGGTCCATGGGACCGCGGAAGTTCTCGAGTTCGAAGACCTGGTCCTTCATGCGCCGGTCCCGAGGGCTGCCAATCCGTCCGCCACGTCCGCGATGGGCACGTAGAGTGTCCGGAGCACGTCGCGCAGGAGGGGTTGCGAAGTGCTGGTCATCCCGAAGAAGAAGATCAGCACGATGACGATTCCCACCTTGTCGAGACGGTACCAGAACATCGCCACCCTCGAAGGCAGCAGCCACCCGACGACCCGCGAGCCGTCCAGCGGCGGGATCGGGATCAGGTTGAAGCCCGCCAGCAGCGTGTTGAGCGTCGCGCCCTGGCGCAGGATCAGGTCGGCCAGGCCCTTCGGCGTCTGCAGGAAGGTGGGCGCCTCGACCATCAGCCGTCCGTTGATGGGGTTGACCTCGCTCCAGCTCTCGAGCACGCCGGTCCAGACCAGCGCGGCCCAGCCCACGGCGCAGAGCAGCGCCAGCAGCAGGTTGCTGCCGGGTCCGGCCAGCGCCACGAGCATGAAGTCCCGGCGCGGGCTGCGCAGGGCCCCGACGTTGACCGCGACGGGCTTCCCACCACCGAACACCGGGAGGCCCATCCAGATCAACATCGCCGGAAGGATCACGGACAGGAAGGGGTCGAGGTGCTTGAGCGGATTGAGCGTCACCCGGCCGGCCGCGCGAGGCCCCGGGTCCCCCAACCTGTCGGCCGACCAGGCGTGTGCCGCCTCGTGGAACCCCACCGAGAACAGCAGCACCCCGATGGCGACGATGACCTCGGTGTCCACGGGTGACCACGGCCTCGGAGGAGCGATTCGGACGGGGGAAATCGCTACTCTAGCGGGTTGTGGCCGCCTTCGCGGCCGAGCGTCGCGCGTTCCTGCGGTCGCCCGTTCCGGCGGCCTGCGCCGTGCTGCCCCCAGGCCCGCCATGGCCCCAGACGACGACATCCTCGAGCTCGCCCGCGAGCTGCTGGCCACCGAGGCCCGCGCGCTGGCCATGCTCGTCGAGACCCTGGACGCCGACTTCGTCTCCGCGGTGCGCCTGCTCGCCGGCTGCCAGGGGCGCGTGGTCACGACCGGCATCGGCAAGGCCGGGATCATCGCGCGCAAGATCGCCGGGACGCTGGCGAGCACCGGCACGCCCAGCGACTTCCTGCACCCCACCGAGGCGCTGCACGGGGACCTCGGGCGGGTGGCGGCGCCCGACGTGGTGCTGGCTCTCTCCAACAGCGGCACGACCCGGGAGATCCTCGAGCTCGTCGGCCCGCTGAAGAGCATCGGGGCACGCACCGTCGCCCTGACCGCGGACCCGGACAGCCCCCTGGCCCAGCACGCCGACGTGGTGCTCGACTACGGCACCGTGACCGAGGCCTGTCCGCTGGGCCTGGCGCCCACCACGAGCACCACGGTCATGCTGGCCCTCGGCGATGCCCTCGCCATGGCCGTGCTCAAGGAGCGCCGCTTCACGCCCGAGGAGTTCGCGCGCTTCCACCCGGCCGGTCATCTCGGCAAGACCCTGATGAAGGTCTCCGAGGTCATGCGCCGCGGCGACGCGCTGCCCCTGCTGCCGTCCGGCTCGAGCCTGGCCCGCGCCATCGACGTGATGACCTCCACGCCGGGTCGTCCGGGTGCCGTGCTGGTCGAGAGCGCCGACGGGCGCTTCGCCGGGATGTACACCGACGGGGACCTGCGCCGAAACCTGTTGGATGGTGCCGACGGTCAGCTCGACCTGACCCGCCCGATCGACGAGCTGATGACCGCCAACCCGGTGACCGTCGGCCCCGACGACCTGGTCGGCGCGGCCCAGCGCCTGCTGCGCGAGCGCCGGGTCGATCAGCTCGCCGTGGTGGACGGCGACAGCCGCGCCGTAGGCCTGCTCGACATCCAGGACCTGCTCGACATCCGCCTGTTCACCTGACGCCGCGTCGCGTCCCCCGCCGGAAGCCCCCTTGACCTCTTCGCTCGCCGACATCCGACTGATCGTGCTCGATGTGGACGGCGTGCTCACGGACGGCACCGTGCTGCTCGGCGCCGGCGAGGAGGAGGTCAAGGCCTTTCACACTCGCGACGGGGCGGGCCTGGCCCTCTGGCGCGACAGCGGTCGCCACAGCACCTTCCTCACCGGGCGCGGCGGCGAAGCCGTGCGGCGACGTGCGCGCGAGCTGCGCATCGACCGCCTCTGGGAGCGCGTGCGCGACAAGGTCGCGGCCTTCGACGAGATCCTCGCGCACTACGCGGTGACCGCGGAGCAGGTGGCCTGCATGGGCGACGACCTCCCGGACCTGCGCGTGCTCGCGCGCGCGGGCCTGTCCGCGGCGCCGTCCGACGCAGCACGTGACGTGCTCGAGCGCGTGGACCTGGTCGTGCCCTCGCGCGGCGGACACGGCGCGGTGCGCGACCTGGTCGAACACATCCTGCGCGGCGCGGGGCACTGGGACGCGCTGGTCGAGGAGCTCTGTTGAATCCGCTCCTGCGCCGGCTGCTGATCTTCGTCGCCCTCGCGGGCGGCGGTGTGTTCGTGCTCGTGTTGTTGTCCGAGGAGGACAAGCGCATCACGACGCGGGTGAACCGCCTGGACGACGTGGTCGGGTCCGACGGCATGGTGATCGAGTCGACGGCTGGCGAGGCGGTCAAGATCCGCTTCGAGGAGACCGAGTTCGACATCCTCGAACCCGTCGAGGTCTCGCCCGGCGTGTTCGAGAATCGCGCCGTCTACCGGCTGCACATGGTCACCGGCGGCCCGGGCGAGGACAGCACCTTCGAGGCGCTGCAGCCCCGGCTGGAGTTCCTCGACACCGCGACGGGCCTGCCCACGGGCGACTACATCGAGTCCGCCCACGCGGTCTTCTACCTGGAGGAGTCGGTGGCGGGCGACGTGCGCGTCGACCCCACCGCGCTGAGCGCCGAGCACTTCACGCTGACCGGCGACGTGCGCGCGCGCCTGCCGACGTCATCGGGCCCCTCCGCCGACCTCGAGGCCGACGCCATCGACGTGGACGGCCCCCGCATCGTGGCGTACGGCCTCGTCAAGTGGTCTCGACCCGACGTGTCCGTCGAGGGCCTGAACATGACCTGGGACGAGACCAGCGGGCGCCTGGGCTTCGAGCGCGACGCCCGCCTGGCCATGTCCGGCACCGCGGACCGGGGCGGCTGGGAGCTTTTCGCTCCCGGCGGGCTGACCGGCGTGATCCCGCCGGGCTCCACCGATCCGGTCAAGCACAGCACCTGGGAGCTGCGCGGGATGGTCACGGGCACGGGCCCCGGGGGCACGCGCATCGGCGCGCACACCGCCTGGTTCGACGGCCCGGCCTCGACGGTCACCCTGGACGGCGAGTCGGTGCTCGAACAGGACGATGGCGAGGACCTGGTCCGGGTCGAGGCCAGCCACTTGACCGTGCAGCAGACCGAAGACGGTCGCGTCGCGCTGGCCGAGGCCAACGGCAACGTGCACCTGCTCAGTGAACCCTTCGCGATCCTCCCGGCGTGGATGATCGGCGAGTCGGTGACCATGAAGGGTTCGCACGTGTCCTCGCCGGACGCTTCGAGCTGGACCAGCGAAGGCGTGACGACGACCGGCGAGGGCATGACCTACGACCGCGAGACCGGCGTGCTCGAGTTCGACCGCGAGGCCGAGGTCGCGGTCGAGGAAGGCGACCTCACGGGCCTGCGCCTCACCGCGCCCGGCGGCATGACCTGGACCGTGCCGCCGCGCGCGAGCGACGCCGCCGCCGACGCCGTCGGGCAGCTCCGCGGCCAGGTCACCGGACGCCTCCCCGACGGCTCCGAGTTCTCCTCGGACGTGCTGCTCTTCGAGGGTCCCGATCGTCGCTACACGCTGGAGGGTGACGTCGAGATCCGACGCAGCGTGGGCGTGGCGGACCAGCGCCTGAGCGCGCGGCACGTCGTGGTGTCCACCGACGAAGGGGGCCGACTCGCGGCGTTGTCGGCCACTGGCGACGTCGTGCTGCTCTCCTCCATCGTCCACGTGCTGCCCACGCGGATCGAGACCCAGCGCCTCGACATCGAGGGACAGGTGGCCCGTTCACCGGAGCTGGTGAGCTGGCACCGCGGCGACATGCTCGTCGTGGGCAAGGGCATGCGCTACAGCGAGGCCGAGGGGCGGCTCGACCTCGACCAGGACGCTCGCATCCGCGTCTTCGAGGCGCGGGGCGCGGCGTCGACGGGTGACGCGCCTCCGGCCGGTGACGCCGCGACAACCAGCGAGATCGACGCCTCGCAGGGACTCACCTGGAACTTCCCGCCGGGGTCGCTCCGGCCCTTGGCCGACGGCTCGGGCGAGCTCCGCGGTCTGGTTCGCGGACGGACCGCGGACGGCCTCGAGCTCCAGGCCGAGAAGCTGCTGCTCGACGGACCCACCGGGCACGCCGTCCTGCTGGGCGCCGCGGTGGTGGACTTCGGCCCGCTCGACGACCGCACCCACCTCTCGAGCGACCACGTCGACGTGAGCCTCTCGGACGGCGAGCGGATCCTCCGCACCGACCGGCCGGCGCAGTTCTCCAGCGGTCGCCTGAGCGGGTCGAGCGACTCCCTGGAGCTGGTCGAGACCACCGGCGCGGTGACACTCGGCGCGAACCCGTCGCTCCGCGTCCTCGACGCGGCCGGGGCGATCTCCCTGGTCCTCGACGCCACCGCTGGCCTGACCGGCATCCTGCCGCCCGGTGCCGACGATGCCGAGGCCGCCAGCTCGTGGCACGTCATCGGCGACGTCGAGGCGCTGCTCGCCGACGGCACACGCGTCGAGGCCGATGAGGTGAAGCTGGCGCGCGGCGGCCAGGACATCACCCTGCTCGGGCGCTCGCGCTACGGACGCGACGACGACCAGGGAGGCCGGGCGCTCTCGGCCACCGGCGGCATCCGCGTCCAGCGCGACACGGCCGGAGCGTTGCTCTGGTTCTCCGCCGATGGGCAGGTCGAGGGCACCTCCTGGTCCACCGGGGTCGGCGCGGCGCGCCTGCGCTTCGCCGGAGACTCGGCGATCATGGACCGCGCGGGCGGCGTGACCACCCTTTCCGGCGAGAGCGTCATCGAACGCAGCCTGGGCGGGGCCACGAGCCGGATCCGGGCCAACCGCAGCCTCGTCGTCCTCTCCGATGCCGACGACCGCTTCCTGCGCGTCGACGCCGAGGGGGAGGTCCGCTGCAACGTCGGAGAATACGAGACCCGCAGCGACAGCTTGGCCTGGGATCTCGAGGCGGATCTCGCCATCCTGGACGGCAACTGCATGCTGCTCGCCATGGGGATGTGGGTACCTGCCCGGCAGGTCATCCTGCGCCCCGAAGCCAAGACCTTCGAGATCAAGGGACGGGAACTCCACGTCGATGATGCGCGCTAGCCCGCTCGGGCTCCTGCTCTCGATCGCTCTGCTCGCCGGCGCCGCGGCCGCCCAGGATCCCTTCGGGCTGCAGGCCGCCGCCGAGGCCGGC